>NZ_QUOU01000001.1:4500000-4773423 GCF_003390335.1 Thalassotalea euphylliae | reverse complement strand
TTGTGATGCGGCCGCGCGTGCTAGTTGGTTTGATTTACCTTCAACAAAATTATCAAACGTGTACTTATTCCGAACATTGGTGGTTTTAGGTAAGTTAGTTTCAGGCTCTTTTGCTGGCGTTTCAGCTAAGCCATTGCCGTTATTGAGATCTACTTTACTCGCTTGCGTACTGACTGGTGCCTGTTGAACTGGCTTAGTGCCGACATCAAAGCGCAATAATGGTGGGTTACTGGTTTCAGCCAAAGACACGATCGTTGTGATCCGCTCAACGTATTTATCACGCACCCAATCAAGCACGAAGCGATTTGGCGCGTACAAAGTCATAATATTATCTTCAACGACACATTGCAGTGGGCGGATCCACATGCTGAATTGTTGAGCGGGTAATTCTTCCTGCAATACTGAAAGGCAACGCTGCCAAAGCGAATGATCCAACGGAGGCTCCTGGAAATACTTCCTTCTACGATCTTGCGAGGGTAAGACGATCTTATCTGCGCTTGAGAGGGATAGGAAACTAAAATTATTATACGAATTGATCAATTATCCCTACAGTTATCCACAGATGCAACTGGAAAACCGTTAAAAATACAGTTGAAAAAACACGACAAAAATAAGCTGTTGTTAAATAAAGATTATATTTTTTATTAGAATAATTTAATTGATCCGTATTGCAGCTAATAATATTTTTTTATGAGCTAAAAATTAGCGAATTTTTCGCAATTAACACAATTGCATGTGATTAAATTGTGGATAGATGTCAGATCCAAACGATCCTGCGATTGATCGCTATTTATTAAATCTGACTAATATATTGACAATTGTTCGTACACTATTTAAAATTCGGCCTCTTTTTTAGACCTGTGTGCTCACAACGGCTGTTTTGCCAGGGCAACAACAACCGAACGGAAAAGCGTAATGAAAAGAACATTTCAACCTTCTGTATTAAAGCGTAAGCGCAACCACGGCTTCCGTGCACGTATGGCTACTAAAAACGGTCGTGCCGTTTTAGCACGTCGTCGTGCAAAAGGTCGTGCTAAGTTAAGCGCTTAATTTCGTAAGAAACTACATCTTGCGAAATTATAGGTAACCGCAGTACTTCAGTGACATAACTTCAATGAACGATATGGTTACTTATGAATTTAGCCGGGAGTCAAGAATATTGACTCCCGGACAATTCCAACAAGTCTTCTCAAAATCTTCTCGTTTTGGCTCTAGCCATTTCACTATCTTAATCACCAAAAACACGTTAGACAAACCACGTCTAGGTTTTGCTGTCGCGAAAAAACGCGTCAAATTAGCTGTTCAACGTAATCGCATAAAGCGCCTGACACGCGAAAGCTTTCGATTAGCACAACACAATTTACCCAATATCGATATTGTGGTCATGGTGAAATCTGGTATTGATAATCTCGATAACGCCACCATTAATAAACAATTGGTAAAGACATGGCGAAAAATCATTCAGCGCCACAAGCCTTAGCCATCGGCTTAATAAAACTCTACCAAAAGTTTATCAGCCCTTTACTGGGTAATAATTGTCGCTTTCAACCCACCTGCTCTAGTTACGCCATTGAAGCAATTAATCGCTTCGGAGCAGTAAAAGGGAGTTGGTTAGCGCTTAAACGTATACTAAAATGCCACCCACTCAATGCGGGTGGAGAAGATCCCGTACCACCAACCAACAAAGAGAAATAACATATTATGGAATCCCTACGCAGTATGCTTTTTATTGGCTTATTGGTAGTCACCTATATGCTCTATCAGCAGTGGCAGCTTGACTATGCCCCTGCACCAGTGCAACAACCGACTGCTAGCCAAACAAGCGAAGATACGCCTGCTTCCGATGATTTTGTTCCGGCTTCCTCTGAAAATATTAAAGAGATTGCCGCACCAACCGCTGCCAATAGCCGTTTAATTGAAATCACCACAGATGTCTTAAAGTTGAAAATCAATACCCAAGGTGGTGACATTGTTGAAGCAACCTTACTTGCTTATGAAACTGAGCAAGGTAGTGGTGTTCCATTTACCATTATGCAGAATGGCCAAATGAAGTACATTGCGCAAAGTGGCTTAACGGGTGCCAACGGTATTGATCGCACAGTTCCGGGTCGCCCTATTTACCAAGTTGCACAGTCGAACTTCACCATGGTTGACGGCCAGCCACTAACCGTGGCGTTAAATTATGTTAGCGACACAGGGTTAGCGGTGACTAAAACTTATACGTTTACGCCTAACAGCTACAAAGTAAACGTTGATTACCAAATTCAAAACAACATGGCAACGCCAGCAAGCGTACAAATGTATGGTCAACTCAAGCAGTCTAGCTATGTCGATAGTTCATCAGGCTTAATTCCAACATACCGCGGCGCAGCCTACTCAACGACCGAAGAGCGTTACGAGAAATACGACTTTGAAGACATTGCCGATGCCAACCTAAACAAAACCACGCAAGGTGGCTGGGTTGCAATGCTACAGCATTACTTCGTGTCAGCTTGGGTACCTGCACAAGATGCCGCTAATCAGCTTTACACAAGCTACAGCAGCGCAGGTGATGCCGTCATTGGCTTTAAAGCACCTACGCTAAATATTGATGCCAATACCACAGCAACCACAGGTGCGGTTTTCTACGTTGGTCCAAAAGACCAAGACGCGTTAGAGCAAATCGCCGATGCTTTAGACTTAACCGTTGATTACGGTTTCTTATTTATGATCAGCCAACCGCTATTCTGGTTACTACAGCAAATTCAAGCACTAGTGAGCAACTGGGGCATCGCGATCATTATCATCACGATTATCGTAAAAGGTGCTATGTACCCGCTTACGAAAGCGCAATACACCTCAATGGCGAAAATGCGTGAGTTGCAACCGAAAATGGCGCAACTCAAAGAGCGCTTTGGTGATGACCGTCAGAAGATGTCACAAGCGATGATGGAGCTATACCGCAAGGAAAAAGTAAACCCAGCCGGTGGTTGTTTACCGATCCTTATTCAAATGCCAATTCTCCTAGCACTTTACTGGGTATTCCTGGAAAGTGTTGAGCTTCGTCACGCAGAGTTTGGCTTATGGTTAACTGACTTATCATCAAAAGACCCTTACTTTGTACTGCCAGTTCTGATGGGGATCAGTATGTTCATCATGCAGAAGATGACGCCAATGACAGTACAAGATCCAATGCAGCAAAAAATGATGCAATACATGCCGCTGATCTTTACGATTTTCTTCTTCTGGTTCCCATCTGGCCTAGTACTTTACTGGTTTATCAGTAACGTGATTTCAATCATTCAAATGAAGATTATTTTCGCGGGGCTAGACAAGCAAAAGGCGCAAGCGAAAGCATAAGCCTAATCGCGATAACTGAAATACACTCAGTTTTAGTTAAGCGAACTGAGTAATGTGAAAAGGTGGCACTAGCCACCTTTTTTGTTTATCCCTCACCAAGTTATAATAGTTTGGTATTTATCCAACATTAATCACTACAGAGCACCATTATGTCGGCAACTTTATCTAGCAACACAGAAACCATCGCAGCCCAAGCGACCGCCCCCGGTCGAGGTGGTGTCGGCATCATTCGTGTCTCAGGTCCTAAAGCAAGCGAAGTTGCCGAGCAACTACTAGGGAAATGCCCTAAGGTGCGATACGCCGATTACTTAAATTTTAATGATTTAAATGGCAACACCTTAGACCAAGGGATTGCCCTGTTTTTCAAAGGCCCTAATTCATTTACCGGCGAAGATGTGCTTGAGCTGCAAGGACACGGTGGCCCCGTAATTCTCGACATGCTGCTCAAAGAGATACTGCAAATCAATGGCGTGCGTATGGCCAAGCCAGGTGAATTTAGTGAACAAGCGTTCTTAAACGACAAGCTCGATTTAACCCAAGCCGAAGCCATTGCCGACTTAATTAACTCAAATTCAGAGCAAGCTGCGCGCAGTGCTCTACACTCACTGCAAGGTGACTTTTCCAAACTCGTTCATCAGCTTGTCGAAGACGTTATTCACCTGCGCATGTACGTTGAAGCGGCGATAGACTTTCCCGAAGAAGAAATTGATTTTCTCGCCGACGAAAAAGTCCTTAATAGCCTCAAAGGCATAATCACTCGTGTTGAAGAGGTGCAGCAGCAAGCGAAACAAGGCAGTATTATTCGCGAAGGGATGCGAGTAGTCATCGCAGGACGCCCTAACGCGGGTAAATCAAGTTTACTTAATGCCCTGAGCGGTAAAGAAACCGCGATTGTTACCGATATTGAGGGGACGACTCGTGATGTTTTATCTGAGCAAATTCATATCGACGGCATGCCACTGCATATCATTGATACCGCTGGCCTGCGTGAAAGCCCTGACAAAGTCGAACAAATCGGTATTGAACGCGCGTGGGCGGAAATCGCCAAGGCTGATCGCGTTATCCTAATGGTGGACTCTGCCACCAGTGAACAAGAGAACCCCCGTGACTTTTGGCCTGAGTTTTTTGAACAGCTACCCGAAAAAATGGGCGTCACCATTGTTCGTAACAAAGCAGATTTAAGTGGCGCAACAACTGGCCTGAGTGGTGATATTGAGCACCCGAGCATTACCATTTCAGCGAAAAGCGGTGACGGTATTAACGATCTTAAAGAGCACCTAAAAACCATCATGGGTTATCAAGGCAGCACCGAAGGTGGCTTTATGGCAAGACGCCGCCATTTGGTGGCGTTGGCAGTCGCGCACAATCACCTGCAAACGGGGTTAGATCAATTAGAGTCCTATGTCGCCGGTGAGATATTGGCTGAAGAGTTACGTATTTGTCAGCAAGCGCTGAATGAAATTACCGGTGAATTTACCAGTGATGATCTACTGGGTAAGATCTTCTCGTCTTTCTGTATTGGTAAATAATTCATTACTCAAACTGCGCCATAATTAACATTTAAATCTTGCTTGCTCTTCATCACAGTCGAGCAAGCACTATTATTACCGCGAATACTTAAAGCTCGCTTAGTGAGCGAAACTTTTACGCTCCATCGTGATGATGATTCAAACAGGCCTCTAGCATCAGCAGGTTATACTCAGCCATATATTGTTTAACTTGTTGACGGTTGCCTGAGTTATCCCCTTGCAGCTTCACATCCCCCATATTTGGTAAGAAATTAGCGCCGCAAAGCGCTTTATACTCGTGATAACGGGATTGATCCGTCCCTGGAAATTGCGGCATTCGCGTCGATGTCGACAGCAAGCGAAAGTCTTGATTAACAATCGCACTAGCGACTGCATCGTTAGCGGTTGTGCCTTGGTAGCGGGCATCAAGCTTTTCTGCTTCTTGCTTTGACGCAGGTGCTAATGTGGGATCAACAATTGATTCTGAAGTTGAACTTGCAGCCTCACTCGCCTGATCACTTTTTTGGCAAGCCACAAGAGAAAATGCTAAAAGTGCTATTATCGAATAAACTTTCACTTGCGCTCTCCTCGCTGATAAAAGCCAACGACACGGAAACTACCAGCAACGAACAACAAGACCATTAACCAATAAAGGCTACCACCACCAGAGCCGCCAGAGTTATTGGGTTCGGGCTCGACTGGTGCAGGTGTTGGCGGTTGAGGGGCAGCATTCACGGTGATATTCAATAGCCCTGTGGCCGATAACCCAGCGCTATCGCTTACGGTATAACCAATGCTTTCTTGGCCACTAAAGGTGGCCGCAGGTGTATAGCTGATCTGATTATTGGAAATGCTAGCTTGGCCATTACCTGAATAGTCAATGCTAGTCAGGGTTAAGGTATCACCTGCATCAGGATCTGAATCGTTCGCCACCACATCAATTAACTGGTTACCAGCTCCTTGCGTTAACGTGATTGAGTCATTGTTAGTTGCCGGCGGATTATTCACAGCAATTTCACTAACCGTAATGATCAAATTGGCGGTATCGGTTGCACCGCTGTTATCACTAACCGTATAGCTAATCGTCTCTTCACCGGTAAAACTGGTTGCTGGCGTATAACTGATCTGGTTATTTACAATACTCGCTTGACCATCACCCGTATAAACCAATCGTGATAACGTCAAGCTATCTTGAGCATCAACATCTGCATCATTGCTAAGTACATTAATTTGTTGCGTATTTGCGCCTTGTGCTAGCGTAAGCTCATCATCAGTTGCTACTGGTGCATCATTAACGGCTGCGACAGCCACTTGAGTGCTAAACACAGGAGTTTGCTCGCTACCTGCAACAGCACGTACTTCAATAGACAAACTGCCGTTAAAGTTGGTATCAGGAATGACAGTCGAACCGTCAACAGAGTAGTTATCACCCTCTGAAATTACCAAGCTATCAGCAACTTGCCCTTGAATCGTAAAATTAGCCACAGAGAGTGTTAATTGCTGATCTTCATCAACCGACAACGAGCCATTCACACCAGTAATTTCAAATGGTAGCGCTTGTGAATTATTGACGCTAAACCGCCCTGCGTTTACGGCAAAAAATGCATTGTCAGCACAGGCGACTTTAAGCCTTGCATTGTTGCTGCTCACGGCGGGTAAATTCACGGTAAAACTCCCGTTATTAGGAGCATTGTTAGCAAGCTCTACGGTAAAACTATTGCCACCATCTACCGATAAACTAATGTTTACCGCCGAGCAGCTAATCGGCGTTTGATTGGTATTGGCAACTTCCCATTGCACAATTTGCTCGGCACTCGTCCAGCTGTCATTAAAAGACGGCTCCGTCACCGCAAACGCTTGTCCGGTATCAACAACATTAACCACAGTATTATCAAAAGCCACGCCCCCTTTGTTATCACGTACGATCAAACGAAAATTCAAATCGCGATTGGTCGTCGCAAATGTCTCGCCAAGTGTTAAATTGCCAGTCAACACATCGCTAAGTCTGGGAAACGTGCGGCTCGGTTCAGTTTGCGGTGCGAAAACTCGAAACAGCGGGCGCTGCCCGTCATCAACCTGTTCGCTTGGCCCATTACTGCCAGGGCCCAAGTCAAACTGTTGCCAATCATAAGTTAGTTCATCACCATCTTCATCAGATGCCGTGCCCGTTAAAGTAAATGGTGTATTCGCGGGAATGGTGACATCACGACCCGCGTTGGCCACAGGCGTTCTGTTGACCTGCGCAGTGTTAACACCACAACTGGGGAACCTAGCCAAGTGCGCCGCCACTTGATCCATAGAATGGCCGTGGAAGAAAGGATCTGCGCGAGACTGCAGGTTTTGACTGCCACAGATCCCCGCATAGGCCATGATAGTAGAGCCACTGCCCACTTCGTAGCTGCTGTTTGCTGCACGGTTGCCACCACCGCAAGATTGAGTTAAGCCATTAAACGTATGACTGGCACCAAATTGATGACCGAGTTCATGAGCAACCAAATCGACGTAAAACGAGTCTCCCGTCGGTCGAAAAGACCCGGTTGCCCCGCCGCCTTTAATGCTATTAATACAGGTAGCGCCAAGAAATGCCAAGCCACCACCATCGGTGCCTAGCACATGACCAATATCATAATTACTAGTGCCGATGATGTTAGAAATCACCCGTGTTGCTTCATCGCTGTCGTTATCAAGTTCATTAAGAAAAGGATCGCTGGCGGCATTAGTAAAAATAAGCTGATCATTATTAGCGACTAAGATCATCCTAACCGCCAGTTCTTGCTCATAGATCATATTGATACGGTTGACGAGTGTCGCTAGCTCCGCCATGACATTACTGACACTCCCTTGAAAAAATGACGTGTATTCACCTGTTGTGGTAATTGCCAATCGATACTCTTTAAGTTGCACAGGCGTGCGAGCTGCTTTTGCTGGACTTTCTGCTCGCGCTTGTTTGAGCTGTTCATAAAACGCTGTGCTCAGTTTTGGTTGATGGCGGGTAAGCGTAGTACCAGTTGAAGATAATGCATCTCGTTGGAAATAACTGGTATAAATTCTTTTACTATCAAGATACTTAGGATCGAGATAAACCAGCTGCCCTTGATAATAAAACATGCCACGAAAGCCCACAGACGTTAATTCAAATTTGCCCGTACTTTCCGGCTGATCAATCGCAAAACCATCATATGTGGTGATATCTGAAAACTTTTCAGCTAACTGGCTTTCCATTACCCGGCTTTTGGTCAACACAAAATCAACCAGCTCCCCGTTAGGTAAGGGCACGCTGATCGCAAATGCTCGCTGACTGTGCGGGTCATCCAGTGCATGAATATCACTGGCAAGCTGTTCAATATTCAGTTGAGTTAAGTACTCGCGCGATGCCAAACTTCGCATATTACTGGCCAAGTGATTATCGGCTTCCTCGTTGAGTGACTTGCTGGCAATGGCAGGCCAATTAACGGAGATACGTGCTACTTGAGACAAGGTATTGCTGTAACTGTGCACCGAAACAACAAACAGAAACCAAGAAGCCAAGGATATTTTTTTTATCATGCGAACCGCCTGCATAATGTCATGGGTAAATTAATGTTAGTCGCAAATTGTCATGCGCTTTGAACAATAGACCTGTTGGACGGCAAAAAAGTGCTAAGATGCGACTAATTTTTTAACAACAACTAAGCACGCAAACATGTCATCTTTCCAAATCATTATTGGCAGCATGCTTGGCGGCACAGAATATGTCGCCGAAGCTTGCCAAGAAACGCTTGAGGCACTTGGCCACCAAGTAACACTACATTACACGCCTGAATTTTCCGCGATCGCGCAAAAAGATCAAACGTGGTTGATCTGCACCTCCACTCATGGTGCAGGAGATTACCCAGATAACATTCAAGCTTTTGTTAACGACCTAGCCCAATGTGAACAGGATCTCATCCACACCAAGTATGCGGTGATCGGTATCGGTGATACTAACTATGACACCTTCTGTTTTGCCGCTAAAAACATAGATAAGTTATTAAATTCAATATCTTGCAACAAGGTTCTTGACGTCAAAACCATCGACATTACAGCTGTTGACGATCCAGAACTCGCTGCCCAAGAGTGGCTTGAAATAAACAAAGATCGCTTATCCTGATCTTATTAAGCTGTTATCCACATTTAGATCTAGGGAAAACATCAAATGTGGATAAAAAGCGTATAACCCCGTTAATTTCCCTTTATTATTCAGTTAACAAAATAAATAAGAATGTGAGTTGTGGATAAACAGCCTTGTTGATCATAGCTTTTACCGCACTAGATCAAACTTTGATCACAAGATCATGATCAATTAAAGATCATGATTTATAACTGGTTTTCTTGCTTATCCACAAAAAACCGCAAGCCTAATAAGAAATAATAATAAGATCTTTATATAGATCTAAATATTTATCTCGTGATCCATCCCTTCATTTTACGCCGATCTTTTTACAAAAATGATCATTCCCCTGAGTTCAAAAACAATGCTAAAATACGCCTCTTTTTTCCCGTGTAAATTGTTAGGTGAAATTGTTCATGTGGTATCAAGATACATTTGATGTAATCGTTGTTGGTGGCGGTCATGCTGGCACAGAAGCTTGTTTAGCTGCGGCTAGAATGGGCTGTAAAACCCTATTGTTAACGCACAATATTGATACCCTGGGACAAATGTCTTGTAACCCTGCGATCGGTGGGATCGGCAAAGGTCACCTAGTGAAAGAGATCGATGCCTTAGGCGGTTTGATGGCAACAGCGATCGATCACGCTGCGATCCAGTTTCGCACCTTAAACGCAAGTAAAGGGCCAGCGGTAAGAGCAACTCGTGCTCAAGCGGATCGCGCGTTATATCGCTCATTTGTACGCCATACATTGGAAAACCAACCGAACCTAACGATCTTCCAACAACCTTGTGATGACTTGATCTTAGAAAACGATCGAGTCGTCGGGGTGTCCACGCAAATGGGATTAAAGTTCAAAGGTCATGCTGTGGTATTAACCGTAGGTACTTTCCTTGCGGGCCAAATCCACATTGGCTTGAACAATTATCAAGGTGGTCGCGCAGGCGATCCCGCTTCAGTTAACTTGGCGAAAAGTTTACGTGATATGCCATTTCGAATGGATCGCTTAAAAACTGGTACGCCACCGCGCTTGGATGCCAGAACACTCGACTTTTCTGTGATGCAAGAGCAGCCTGGTGATACACCAAGACCGATTTTCTCATTTATGGGATCCCATGATGATCACCCACAGCAGATCTCGTGTTATATCACCCATACCAATGAAAAAACCCACGACATTATTCGCGCTGGTTTAGATCGTTCGCCAATGTATACGGGGGTGATTGAAGGGGTTGGTCCGCGTTACTGCCCATCGATTGAAGATAAGATCACCCGTTTTGCTGATAAAGATACGCATCAGATCTTTGTTGAGCCGGAAGGTTTAACAACACATGAAGTTTACCCTAACGGGATTTCAACCAGCTTGCCATTTGATGTCCAAATGAACTTAGTGCGCTCAATTAAAGGCTTTGAAAACGCCCATATTACGCGCCCGGGTTATGCGATTGAGTACGACTTCTTCGATCCACGCGATCTGAAACAAACCTTAGAAAGCAAATTTGTCAATAACTTATACTTTGCTGGCCAGATCAACGGCACAACCGGTTATGAAGAAGCTGGGGCGCAAGGTTTAGTGGCAGCAACGAATGCGGCACTGCGCGTGCAGGGCAAAGAGGAATGGATCTTAGGTCGCGATCAAGCTTATATGGGCGTATTAATTGACGATCTGGCAACACTCGGTACCAAAGAGCCATACCGCATGTTTACCTCGCGCGCGGAATACCGTTTATTACTGCGTGAAGACAATGCCGATATTCGCTTAACGGAAAAAGGCCGTGAACTTGGTTTAGTGGATGATGCACGTTGGGCGCGCTTTAACGAGAAAATGGACAATATCGAACAAGAGCGTCAACGCTTAAAGTCGGTGTGGGTGCAAAAAGATCATCCTGCAGCTGAGCAGTTAAATCCGCAGTTAAAGAATCCGATCAGCAAAGAAGCGACACTCGAAGATATTTTACGTCGCCCTGAAACTAACTATGCTGATGTGATGGCGATTGAAGCGTTTGGTCCAGCCATTGCAGATCAACAAGCGGCAGAGCAAGTTGAAATTCAAATTAAGTATCAAGGTTACATTGATCGCCAAATGGATGAAATTGAAAAGAAAAAGCGTCACGAAAATACTTCGATCCCAGCGGATTTTGATTACAGCCAGATTTCAGGGCTATCTAACGAAGTGGTCGCTAAACTTTCCGATGCGCGCCCTGAAACCTTGGGTAAGGCATCGCGTATTTCGGGCATTACCCCTGCGGCGATTTCGCTATTGCTGGTATACTTGAAAAAACACGGTTTATTACGTAAAACCGCGTAACATAACGAGGCGATAAGTTGAGACACTTGTCGCCTATCTTGCCTAACAACAGCACAGATAAAATTAGATGTTAGCAGACAAATTACGCGCGCTGGTCGCGCAAACCGATATTTCCTTAACCGATCTTCAATTTACACAATTAATTCAATACGTCGAATTACTTGACAAGTGGAATAAAACTTACAACCTAACGTCCGTTCGCAACCCAGAAGAAATGTTGGTAAAGCATATTCTTGATAGTTTAGTGGTTGGCAAACTGCTCACAGGTAAACGTTTTATTGATGTGGGTACGGGGCCTGGCTTACCTGGCATTCCACTTGCCATATTGTATCCTGAGCGGAATTTTGTATTATTAGATAGCTTAGGAAAACGTATTACGTTTTTACGCCAAGTTGTCTACCAATTGCAATTAACCAATGTTGAGCCTGTGCAATCACGGGTTGAAGCACATACTCCCACGCAAGCATTTGATGGAGTGTTGAGCCGCGCATTTTCTTCATTGCAAGACATGGTGTCTTGGTGTCATCACTTGATCGAAAGTGAAACTGGCCGCTTTTACGCGCTAAAAGGACAATACCCAGAAGATGAGCTGGATGCTCTACCTGAGAATGTCGCGTTAGTGGCAAGTCATGAATTACATGTTCCTGAATTAACCGGTGAACGACACTTAATCGAATTGAAAAAGAATAACTAGACTTCGAGGCACTTGTGGGCAGAATTATTGCGGTAGCAAATCAAAAAGGTGGCGTGGGCAAAACCACGACATCCGTCAATTTAGCTGCTTCGTTAGCAGCAACGAAACGAAAAGTATTGCTGATCGATCTCGATCCTCAAGGCAATGCCACTATGGGTAGTGGTATTGATAAATACGAAGACCTGATCACTAGCTATGAATTATTGGTTGAACAAAAGCCGTTTGACGAAGTGGTCTATCGTGAAACATCTGGCTTGTATGATCTGATCGCAGGTAATGCGGATGTGACCGCCGCAGAGATCAAATTAATGGAAGTCTTTGCGCGTGAGCTTAGACTGCGCAATGCGTTGGCGCCAGTGAAAGATGAATACGACTTCATTATTATTGATTGTCCGCCATCACTTAACATGCTAACGGTCAATGCCATGGCCGCGGCCGATTCGGTATTAGTGCCGATGCAGTGTGAATATTATGCGCTTGAAGGGCTAACGGCGTTGATGGAAACTATCTCTCAGCTAACGTCAGTGGTGAACAGCGAATTAAAGATTGAGGGAATCCTACGAACCATGTACGATCCGCGCAATCGCTTAGCCAATGACGTGTCCGAGCAATTAAAGCGTCATTTCGGTGATAAAGTCTACCGTACTGTCATCCCTCGAAATGTTCGCCTTGCTGAAGCGCCAAGCTTCGGTGCACCTGTGATGTATTACGATAAATCATCGACAGGGGCAAAAGCCTACTTAGCGCTAGCGGGTGAAATACTGCGACGCGAAGAGCTTGCTAAGCACCCCAAAACAGAAGAAGTCACAGACTAGTACGCATACGTAAAATAAGAATATTTGAAGGATTGATATGAGCCCTGCAAAACGTCGCGGTTTAGGCCGAGGTTTAGATGCTTTGTTAACGCAAGCCCCTAAGGCTGAAGACAATGTCGACAACGACAGTCAAGACGTTGCGGCAGCGCCAGAAAAAGGCGAATTGCGCAAACTACCGATTGAGCAACTGCAGCCGGGCAAATATCAACCGCGTAAAGATATGTCACCGGATGCCTTAGAAGAGCTATCGAGCTCAATCAAGGCACAAGGTATTATCCAGCCTATCGTTGTGCGCAGTATTGGCGACCATCAATACGAAATCATTGCCGGTGAGCGCCGTTGGCGTGCGGCACAATTAGCAGAACTTGCAGAAGTCCCGTGTTTAGTGAAAGACGTTGCTGATGAAGCGGCTGTGGCTATTGCGTTGATTGAAAACATTCAACGTGAAGATCTTAATGCCATGGAAGAAGCGATTGCCTTAGAGCGCTTATTGACTGAGTTTGAATTAACGCACCAAGAAGTCGCGGAAGCTGTGGGTAAATCGCGTACTACTGTCACTAACTTACTGCGTTTAAACAACCTGAATGATGAAGTAAAAACCTTACTTGAGCACGGTGATATTGAAATGGGCCACGCTCGCGCCTTATTGGCACTGGAAGGTGATGTGCAAAATACCACTGCGCGCACGGTTGTGGCAAAAGAGCTGACGGTGCGTGAAACGGAAGCTTTAATTAAGAAAGTGCAAGAGCCACCAATCGAAAAAGCACCAAAGCAGCCTGATCCCAACACAGTGTCGTTGGAACAACAGCTGGCAGAGCGTCTAGGATCGCAAGTCTCTATTAGCCACAACAAAAAAGGCAAAGGCAAGTTGGTGATTTCTTATACCAATCTGGAAGAACTTGACGGCATTCTGGCGAAAATTCACTAATTTACTTTGATAAATGAGCTTGCCTGTTAGGCTAGCGTGTAAATCGTCTTGCTTGCAACCGGTAAGACGATAGTTAGTTTTCACTTAGGCGTTATCTTTATCTATCGCTTCACCTAAACCTTTTATACCTTTGCCTAGCTATTCACGGCTGACTAATGCGGTAATTACCCTACTAACCGTATGGAATTAACGCCCTTAAAACCTTAGTGTTAACTATAAAAGTTATTGATAGCTATAGCTTTTGTTTTTTCACGGTGCACTTGATATGCGAGTAGCACAATTTGAACTCTTGAGTATCAATTTCCTCAATGTTACACATTTTTCACATATTCGCTTTTTTCGTACAAAATACCAGCGTTCGCAGCCCTATTTGGTTGCAATAAAAACGTAATTAAGTATACTTGCGAGGATTTTTTGAGTTGAAATTTTCTCACTCAAAAAGTGTAGGTTTTACGAAGGTTTTCGTTAGGGGTAAACAGTGTGAATCAGTTGGTTAAGCCGGGCCGAAAATTATCGCGGCAACAATTGATTTGTGCAACGACGCTAACCTTAGTTGCTGCCGTAATGATTTATTTCAATTGGGGGTTAAGTCATGCCCTGTCAGCCTTAGCTGGTGGTTGTATTGGCATAATCCCTAATTTTGTATTTGCGCTCTACGCCTTTAGGTATGCGGGAGCTAGCGCCAATCGCAAAGTAATGGATGCATTCTTTCGCGGCGCAAAAATAAAATTGGGTTTAACCGCGATTCTGTTTGCACTAGCCTTCAAGTTTTTAGTGATTATACCGGTACCCTTTTTTGGCGCATTTTGTTTAGCAGTGTTTAGCTCACTGTTAACGCCCATGTTTTTAAAATTTAAACTTTAACCATTAGGACAAAAATATGGCTTCCAGTGCTGAAATTACCAGCCAAGAATATATTAGCCACCATTTAACTAATGCGAAAATGTGTATGACCGATGACGGTATTGGCTTCAACTACAGTTGTGCCGATGCAGGTTTCTGGACACTTCACATTGATACATTAGGTTGGTCGGTATTCTTAGGTTTGGTGTTCTTATACATCTTCCGTTCTGTTGCGAAAAAAGCTGAGGCTGGCGTGCCAGGTAAGCTGCAATGTGCAGTTGAGATGATCGTTGAATTCGTTGAAGACAGCGTAAAAAGCTCGTTTCACGGTAAAAACCCGGTAATTGCCCCATTAGCATTAACAATATTCGTTTGGGTATTATTAATGAACGCGATGGACTGGGTGCCAGTCGATTTAATTCCAACCGTTGCCGGCTTAATTGGTGTTGATTACATCAAGTCAGTACCGACAACTGATATCAATATGACCTTAGCCTTAGCATTAGGCGTATTCTGGCTAATTCTTTACTACTCAGTGAAAGTGAAAGGTATTGGGGGTTTTATCAAAGAGTTGAGTGTTCAACCTTTCGGCCACTGGACACTTTACCCGGTCAACTTTGTACTTGAAGTGGTGACCTTACTGGCGCGTCCGCTGTCATTAGCCTTGCGTTTATTCGGTAACTTATATGCAGGTGAATTGATCTTTATCTTGATCGCCACTATGGGGGTCTGGCAAATCTTTGGTCCGCATTTCTTATGGGCGGCGTTCCACTTATTAGTTATCCCATTACAAGCATTTATATTTATGACGCTAACCATCGTTTACTTGAGTTTAGCGCACGAAGATCACTAGTCTCTTGGTGATTAAAGGAAACGGCTAAGCCAGCCAAGAGACTGCGGGTAGGACGCCCCAAAACAATTTTTTTAATTTTAATTTTTACTTAAATAATCGGAGATAAAAATGGAAAACTTAGGTTTACTATATGTAGCAGCTGCGTTACTTATCGGCTTAGGTGCATTAGGTACAGCGATCGGTTTTGGTCTTTTAGGTGGTAAATTCCTAGAGTCTGCTGCTCGTCAACCTGAACTAGCACCACAGTTACAAGTTAAAATGTTCATCGTTGCTGGTCTAATCGATGCGATTGCAATCATTGGTGTTGCAATGGGTCTATACATCCTATTCGTTAAAATTGGCTAATTAACCTAATTCAGTCTTTTAACAACGAAATAAAATAGGAGGTACACAAATGAACGTTAATGTCACTTTTATCAGTGAAATGATCGCATTTGTCGTATTCGTTCTTTTCTGCATGAAATTCGTATGGCCACCACTGATTGGTGCTATCGAAGCTCGTCAGAAAACTATTGCAGACGGCTTAGCCGCTTCTGACCGTGCAGCGAAAGATCTTGCTCTAGCGCAAGAGAAAGCGACGGCTCAACTTAAAGAAGCGAAAGCGCAAGCTGCTGAAATCATTGAAGCTGCGAAAAAACGCGAAGCGCAAATGATTGATGAAGCAGCGGAAAAAGCACAAGCAGAGCGCGAAAAAATTATCGCGTCTGGTCATGCAGAAATTGAGTCTGAGCGCAATCGTGCAACAGAAGAGCTACGTCAGCAAGTGTCTGCGTTAGCTGTTGCCGGTGCCGAGAAAATTCTCGAGCGTTCAATTGATGCCGCTGCTCACAGCGACATCTTAGATAAATTAGTCGCTGAACTTTAAGGGGTATAGAGCATGTCTGAATTGACAACTATCGCTCGCCCTTACGCTAAAGCAGCGTTCGAATTTGCTGTTGAAGCTAAAGTGGTTGAAAGCTGGTTAGAAATGCTAGTGTTTGCTGCCGAAGTTTCGAAAAATGACACCATCACTGGCTACCTTTCTGGTAACGCGTCAGTCGAACAAGCGAAGGAAATTTTCCTTGGCGTTTGTGGTGAACAGCTAAATGAACAAGGCCAAAACCTAATCAAGGTAATGGCGGAGAACGAACGTCTGTTGGTGCTACCTCAAGTTGCTGAACAATTCGCTGCCCTAAAGGCAGAGTTTGATAAAGAAGTAACTGTCGATGTGTCGTCTGCTGTTGAATTATCAGCTGACCAACAATCAAACATTAGCGCCGCGCTTGAAAAGCGTTTGGCTCGTAAAGTGAAGCTTAATTGTGTTGTTGACGCAACTATCGTGTCTGGCTTGATCATCAAGGCCGACGACATGGTAATTGACGGGTCTATTCGAGGTAAATTAGACCGTTTAGCAACAACAATGCAATCTTAACGGGGAACAGAGCATGCAACTGAATTCCACTGAAATCGCCGAACTGATCAAAAAACGTATTGAACAGTTTGACGTAGTTAGTGAAGCTCGTAACGAAGGTACTATCGTTTCTGTAACTGACGGTATCATTCGCATCCACGGTCTTGCTGATGTAATGCAAGGTGAGATGATCGAACTTCCTGGCAACCGCTACGCAATCGCGCTTAACCTTGAGCGTGATTCAGTAGGTGCGGTTGTGATGGGTCCTTACGCAGACCTAGCAGAAGGCGTAAAAGTTAAAGGTACTGGCCGTATTTTGGAAGTACCAGTAGGTCGTGGTCTTTTAGGCCGCGTAGTTAACACTCTAGGTGAGCCGATTGACGGTAAAGGTCCAATCGACAACGATGGTTTCGCACCAATCGAAGTAGTCGCACCAGGTGTTATCGATCGTAAGTCTGTTGATGAGCCAGTACAAACGGGTATCAAATCAATTGACTCAATGATTCCAATCGGTCGTGGTCAACGTGAGCTTATCATCGGTGACCGTCAGGTAGGTAAATCAGCGATCGCACTAGATGCAATCATTAACCAGAAGAACACGGGTATTAAGTCAATCTACGTAGCTGTTGGTCAAAAAGCATCAACCGTTGCTAACGTAGTACGTGCCTTAGAAGAGCACGGCGCATTAGAAAACACTATCGTAGTTGTTGCCTCTGCGTCAGAAGCTGCTGCACTTCAGTACTTAGCACCATACTCTGGTTGTACTATGGGTGAATACTTCCGTGACCGCGGTGAAGATGCGTTGATCGTCTATGATGATTTGTCTAAGCAAGCTGTTGCTTACCGTCAAATTTCATTGCTACTTCGTCGTCCACCAGGTCGTGAAGCTTACCCAGGTGACGTTTTCTACTTGCACTCACGTCTACTAGAGCGTGCAGCGCGTGTAAACGAAGCTTATGTTGAGCGTTTCACTAACGGTGAAGTTAAGGGCCAAACCGGTTCATTAACTGCACTACCAATTATCGAAACACAAGCGGGTGACGTTTCTGCTTTCGTACCAACCAACGTAATCTCAATTACCGATGGTCAGATCTTCCTAGAGTCGAACTTATTCAACTCAGGTATTCGTCCAGCGGTTAACGCAGGTATCTCGGTATCTCGTGTTGGTGGTGCTGCACAAACTAAGATCATCAAGAAGCTTGGTGGTGGTATCCGTTTAGCATTAGCTCAATACGCAGAATTAGCAGCCTTTGCTCAATTCGCTTCTGATCTTGACGATGCAACTCGTGCCCAATTAGAGCACGGTCAGCGCGTTACTGAATTGATGAAGCAAAAGCAATTCAGCCCGCTATCTGTTGCTGAGACAGCTGTATCACTATTTGCTGCTGAAAAAGGCTACTTAAACGATGTTGCAATCAACAAAGTGGTAGATTTTGAAGCTGCATTGTTGTCTTACGTCAACAACGAGCAAGCTGAGTTGATGGCTACTATCAACGAGAAAGGCGACTATAACAAAGATATTGAAGCAGGTTTGGTTAAAGCACTTGATACATTCAAGTCTACGCAAACTTGGTAATAGTTAACTTTTTCGGAGAGAAATAGTCATGTCCGGCGCTAAAGAGATAAAATCGAAGATTGGAAGCGTACAAAATACGCAGAAGATCACCAGCGCAATGGAAATGGTTGCAGCCAGTAAAATGCGTAAAGCGCAAGATGCTATGGCTGCCTCTCGTCCATACGCTGAAAATATGCGAAATGTGATCGGTCACATCGCGCGAGGTAACTTAGAATACCGCCATCCATATATGGAAGAGCGTGAAGTTAAGCGCGTAGGCTATATCGTTGTCTCCACTGACCGTGGTCTTTGTGGCGGCTTGAACATTAATTTATTCAAGCAAGTACTTGCTGATGCTGGTAAATGGCAATCAGAAGGCGCTGAAGTTGAATTTGCAGTTGTTGGCTCAAAAGCCACGGCGTTCTTCAACAACATGGGCGCTAAAGTATCGGCACAAATTTCTGGTCTAGGTGATCGTCCTTCAGTTACTGACCTAGTGGGTTCAGTACGCGTAATGTTGGACGCATACGACAATGGCGAAATTGACAAGCTGTTCGTGGTTTACAACAAGTTTGTAAACACCATGACGCAGCAGCCGACAATCGATCAACTTTTACCTTTGCCTAAGTCAGATGATGACGAAATTAAACACCGTTGGGATTACGTTTACGAGCCAGACGCTCAAGTATTACTTGATCAGCTATTAGTTCGTTACACGGAATCGCAAGTGTACCAAGGTGTGGTTGAGAACCTAGCATGTGAGCAAGCTGCTCGTATGGTTGCGATGAAAGCCGCAACTGACAATGCTGGTGACTTAATCGGTGAACTTCAATTGGTATACAACAAGGCACGTCAAGCAAGTATCACCCAAGAATTGAGTGAGATTTGTGCCGGTGCGGCCGCGGTTTAATTAAGCAAAGGTTCTTTTATTTAAAAAGTAAATAAGAGCAAAGATTAGAGGATTAAACATGAGTACAGGTAAAGTCGTCCAAATCATTGGCGCAGTTGTGGATGTAGAATTCCCACAAGATGCTGTACCTCAGGTATATGACGCGTTAACAGTAACTGAAGGTGACCTTTCAGGCTTAGTACTAGAAGTACAACAGCAATTAGGCGGTGGCGTAGTACGTGCAATCGCTATGGGTTCATCTGACGGTTTGCGTCGTGGTCTGAACGTAGAAAACACAGGTAATAACATCCAAGTTCCAGTAGGTACTGCAACTTTGGGTCGTATTATGAACGTATTGGGTGAGCCAATTGATGAAGCTGGCCCAATCGGTGAAGAAGAAAGATGGTCTATCCACCGTGAAGCGCCTTCATACGAAGAGCAAGCAGCGGCTAACGAATTGTTAGAGACTGGTATTAAAGTAATCGACTTAGTATGTCCATTCGCTAAGGGTGGTAAAGTTGGTTTATTCGGTGGTGCTGGTGTTGGTAAAACCGTCAACATGATGGAACTTATCCGTAACATCGCGATCGAGCACAGTGGTTACTCAGTATTCGCTGGTGTTGGTGAGCGTACTCGTGAGGGTAACGATTTCTACCATGAAATGAACGATTCAAACGTACTTGATAAAGTATCGCTTGTCTACGGTCAAATGAATGAGCCACCGGGTAACCGTCTTCGTGTTGCGATGACCGGTCTTACCATGGCTGAGAAATTCCGTGACGAAGGTCGTGACGTATTATTCTTCGTTGATAACATCTACCGTTACACACTAGCGGGTACAGAGGTATCAGCACTTCTAGGTCGTATGCCATCAGCGGTAGGTTACCAACCGACACTTGCTGAGGAAATGGGTGTACTGCAAGAGCGTATTACGTCAACTAAGCAAGGTTCAATCACTTCAATCCAAGCGGTATACGTACCTGCGGATGACTTGACTGACCCTAGCCCAGCAACAACGTTCGCTCACTTAGATGCAACAGTTGTACTTTCTCGTGACATCGCTGCCCAAGGTATCTACCCAGCTATCGATCCACTTGACTCTTCATCGCGTCAATTAGATCCATTAGTAGTAGGTAACGAGCACTACGAAATTGCACGTGGCGTTCAAACCACACTACAGCGTTACAAAGAACTTAAAGATATCATCGCAATCTTAGGTATGGACGAGCTTTCTGAAGAAGATAAGCAAACCGTTGACCGTGCTCGTAAGATCCAGCGTTTCTTATCTCAACCGTTCTTCGTTGCTGAGGTATTCACGGGTTCTCCAGGTAAGTACGTATCGCTTAAAGACACAATTGCTGGCTTTAAAGGTATTCTTGCTGGCGAATATGATGAATTACCAGAGCAAGCGTTCTACATGGTTGGTTCAATCGAAGAAGCTGTAGAGAAAGCTAAATCAATGTAAGGTGTTTAGCCGCTAGCTCTTGAGGCAAAGCGGCTAATCGTTAGGAGGTCAAACAATGGCAGCAATGACTGTAAATTTGAATGTAGTAAGTGCCGAAGAAGCGTTATTTTCTGGTCGCATTGAATCATTACAAATCACTGGTAGTGAAGGTGAATTAGGTATTATGCCTGGTCACGCACCTTTACTGACCTCACTAAAACCTGGCATGGCTCGCATCGTGAAACAACACGGTGAAGAAGAAGTGATTTACCTTTCAGGCGGTATGCTAGAGGTTCAACCGAGTAGCGTTACTGTTTTGGCTGACGTGGCAACACGTGCTGATGACTTAGATGAACAAGCAGCTGAAGCTGCAAAACGCGCTGCTGAAGAGCATTTAAATGCAAGCAGTGGTGATGTGAACTACGCAGAAGCAGCTTCTGAGCTAGCGCGCGCAGTAGCACAACTTCGCGTTATTCAAGCGGCCAAGAAAAAGCTATAAATAGCACTAAGTTTTAGTGAACAAAAACGACTTATTACTCTGTAATAGGTCGTTTTTTTTTCTGTAAAAATTGATCTACTACAAGGCGAATTCTCGCGCTTTGTTCTAAAATTTTTAAAAATGCCATTCTTTACATTCACCAATAATAAACTGTTGGAGCTGGTGTTGGGTGTGCTCAAATCTATTAATATTCTGCGTTCATGTCCTCTAAACAGATTAATTACTTTGTCACTACTGCGCTGATAGCTGCAAAGCTCGACAATGCGAATAAGATAGCAAAACAACTATTGCTCACCGCCAGTAATGCGCGAGCTGTTGCATTGCGGGCTGGTGATAGTGCCGCTGGTTTTAAGCCTCTGACTGATTTTATCGATCAACTGGCACGCGTCACGATAGCCTCTTCTAAGCAAATAAATGTGCTCGCTACTCAGCTCAGCCGAGTGTCAGCTAACAAGATGCGCACGGATAACGCTATTTGCCACTTTGAGCGCGCAGATCGCATTGCTACGGATTATGCCTATGTTGAGAGTTTATCTCCTGCTTATGGACGTATTAAGCGCTCAGAACTGGCGTTAAATAACAAATATGTGGGTGAAATATTTCGACTTAATGACGCACTAGATGAGCTTGCGAGAGAACTTCGCACTGCGGTTATCTTAGCAACCTTATCACGTGTTGAAGCGTCGCAAGCAGCATTGTTATATCAAGAATCCTTAAATGGCGTTGCCGACAATGTGGAGTTGTCTGCTCAACAGATAAAAACCTTAATTGAAGAAGCTAAAAAGTTAGCTCAAGAGTTACACCAAGATGCAAACGTATAAAATTTTCGAAAGTAAACACCATCAGTGGCTGGTTTTTGGTCGCGATCCAGAAAAGCCCAATAAAATTATTGATACTAATCAGTATATGGTGGTTACAAAGAATAATGCATTACTGATGGACCCTGGGGGGATCGAGTTGTTCTCGGTGATGTTAGCTGCAATCGTTAAACATGTACCGATTGAAAAAATTACTCATTTATTTGCTTCGCATCAGGATCCTGACATCATTTCATCGCTGGGTTTGTGGGATCAAGCGTTGCCTGATGCAACGCTGCATTCTCCTTGGTTGTGGGAAGGTTTTATCCGCCACTTTGGCATGGACCATATTGAATATAGCCCGATTCCTGATGAAGGCTACCCATTGCGTATTGATGACGCCAACTTAACGTTTATTCCTGCACATTATCTTCATTCCTCAGGTAACTTTAATGTTTACGATGAGGAAGCAAAAATTTTAATGTCTGGTGATATTGGTGCAGCCATTGAAGGCGCTGACGCACCGCTGTATGTTGAAAACTTTGACGAGCATTGCCAGAAAATGACTATGTTCCATCAACGTTGGATGCCATCTAATCGCGCCAAAAACGACTGGGTTGAACGAGTTAGTAAACTTGAAATTGATATGATGTGCCCACAACATGGGCGAATTTTTAAGGGAGACGACGTTAAACGTTTTCTTGATTGGTTCTATAAACTGGAAGTAGGAACAGCACTCGCCAACAAGACTTAACACTGTGTAATATGGCCTTCTTTATTTGAAGCGATTCAATTTAAGCATCGCTTTTTTGTGTTTAAAATTAAACAAAACAAAACAAAGCAAATTGATAGCTGTTTTCTATAATTAACTGCATCTCATCACTTAGCGAGCGAGCAAGGGAATGATGTCGATTAAAACACTAGCAGTTGGCACTGTGCTGATTATCGCTACTTTAACAAGTGATAAAGTCGGTGCTGACGAAATCAAAGAAGCTATCGATAGCGCATTAAATCATTACCAGAAAGGTGAGTATAAAGACGCTATTTCACAGCTTCAGTACGCCACCTCGCTTTTACAGCAGCAAAAAGCCGATAACATCGTTAACATCTTTCCTGAACCTCTTTCCGGCTGGCAAGCAGACCAAGCCGAATCGCAGATTGCTGGTGCTATGATGATGGGCGGTGGCATTTCCGCGAACCGCAGGTATACCAAAGATAATCAGTCAGTCGAGATAGAACTTATGGTGGATTCGCCAATGCTGCAAACCATGTTGGCGATGTTTAACAACCCCGCCATGATCACCATGAGTGGTAAACGCTTAACGAAAATTAATGGTAACAATGCCATGTATGAGCAAAATGGCAATAACATCGAACTTATCTTTGTGGTCAACAATAACGCCTTGTTTACGCTGCGTGGCCGTAACACTTCGAAGCAAGAAGTCGAAGCTTATGCCAAGGCGATAAAAACCGATCAGTTATGATTATTCGTTGGGTGCTCAAGGAATAATACCGCTATCACATTTACTTAACAGTTTATCGCTACCACTTGGAGTAAAACTCAGTACAATAGCGCTAGTCTTATTTAGTTCGCTTTAACATTAATGGATTAATCATGTCTCTTTCTGTTGTAATTTTAGCGGCGGGTAAAGGTACCCGTATGCGCTCTTCTCTACCCAAAGTGTTACACCCCGTTGCTCATAAGCCTATGGTGGGTCATGTTATCGACGCTGCTCGTCGCGTGAATGCCGAAAATATCTATCTGGTTTATGGCTTTGGTGGCGATGTTTTAAAAGCGCAAATTTCTGGTGATGATCTGACCTTTGTTGAACAAAAAGAGCAGTTAGGTACAGGTCATGCGGTCGATATGGCATCGCCTTTCCTCAATGATAATGAAGATGTGTTAGTGCTGTACGGTGATGTGCCGCTAACTAAGGTGTCCACCTTACAAAATCTTATTGCCGCTAAGCCCGTGGAAGGCATGGCTTTGCTGACCGTAAAACTTTCAGATCCTACTGGTTATGGCCGCATTATTCGGGACGGCGAGTCTGGCGTTGGTGAAGTTATAGGTATCGTCGAGCAAAAAGATGCCAGCCCAGAACAATTGACCATTAACGAATGTAATACGGGTATTTTATTGGCTAACGGCGGTGACTTAAAACGTTGGCTGAGCAACCTTTCCAATGACAACGCGCAAGGCGAATACTACCTGACCGATATTATTGCGATGGCACACGGTGAAGGCAAACGAATTGCCACTGCTCACCCAGAAACTGAAATTGAAGTGGAAGGCGCAAACAATCGCGTGCAGTTGGCGGCGCTTGAACGCGCTTATCAGCAACGAAAAGCCGAGCAACTAATGATTGCTGGCGCCAGCTTGCGTGACCCTGCTCGTATTGATGTACGCGGCGAGCTATTGGTGGGGCAAGAAGTTAAAATCGATATTAACTGCATCTTTGAAGGCCAGGTAGAGCTTGCTGACGACGTAACGATCGGTGCTAACTGTATTTTAAAGAACTGTAAAATTGGTAAAGGGGCGGAAATAAAGCCAAATACCATCATCGAAGATGCCATCATTGGTGAGTTTGCCTCTGCTGGCCCATTTGCTCGCATTCGTCCGGGCTCTGAGCTAAAACGCGATGCCCATGTTGGCAACTTTGTTGAAATGAAAAAATCAGTATTGGGTGAAGGTTCAAAAGCAGGTCACTTAACGTATTTAGGGGATGCCGAGGTTGGCAGTAAAGCCAATATTGGTGCCGGCACAATTACCTGTAACTACGATGGCGTAAATAAATCGAAAACCATTATTGGTGATGGTGCTTTTATTGGCTCAAATGCCTCGTTAGTTGCGCCTGTTAGTGTTGGTGAGATGGCTACGACAGCGGCAGGCTCCGTTATCGTCAAAGATGTAGATGCCAATGAGCTGGGTGTTGCTCGCGGTAAGCAGCGCAATATCAAAGGCTGGCAACGACCCACTAAAAAAGACTAGTGCAACGCCTAGTTTAAAAGGCGCAGGCGAACGTTAACAAAGGGAGCTAGATAGCTCCCTTTGTCGTTTAATGGCAGGATTACTGTGCGGGTTGTGCACGATAAAACTCAATACCTGTTGCCCAGCGGTGTGGCATACCTAGCCAAGCCTCAGTGTAGTTTTCTCTATCGAGTTTCTTTTGTGTTGATGACTTGGTAGTGGGTAAGTACTCACATTTTAATGTCTTTAAATAACAGTCTAAAAACGCTAAAACAAAGTGACGATTAAAACGGTTAAGTTGCTCACTGCTCCAGCTAGGCTCAAAGTAATGACCTAAATCAATATCATTTTGATACGCCACTTTAGGGGCTGGGTGCGGTGCGATATTGTGTCTGGCATTCTGGTAGACCAACAAATAGTTATCTTGAGGGCTCGTTTGCTGATAAAGCTTTTGTACGCCGTGCTCAAAACCGGAAATATCATCCTGATCGCCAGCAACGTAAAGGCTTGGTATTGCCAGTTTACCTAAAGCTTCAACATTGTGTAGGTTTAGCTCTTGGCCCCAAGGCGCAAACGCGACCATAGCTTGCCAGCTGGTATCTGCTTTTTCTTCACCGGCATTACAAAAACTAAAGGCTGGTGCTAAGGCTTCGGCTTGTTGCTCATTAAACCCCAATGCCTTTAGACTCGCGGATTTAACGTCATAACAGCCACCCACCGTATTGATCGCGCCATAGCCGCCCATTGAATAACCGATAACACCTGCCTTATTAAAATCAACTAATCTGCTAAGCGCACTTGATTGCTGGCGGTAGTGATTGAGAACAAATTGCTGATCGCGGCTTCGATGGATCAAAGTCGAAACAAAGCCAGCGGTTGGCGCGTTGACTATATCGATTTCCTCTGTCGTCGAATCCGTATGATCAATACTGGCGACAACATAGCCATAGCTGGCCAAATGCTCTGCCAGATAAAACATTATGGTGCGATCGCCGGTGTAGCCGTGCGATATCACGACAAATGGGAACTGACCTTGCGCGACAGGAGCGGCGCCTCGGTAGGCTGTGCCTTGTAACTCAAAAGCTTTATGGGAGCGTGTAACGGCTTTATAGCTTGCTAATGTGCCAGCGGTACTTGGTTTGCCAGTGTCTGCTGGATACCACAACTCGACCGTTAACGGTCGTTCATAAGTGCCCTGAAAGTCGCGGTGATCAAATGCGCTGCGGTTGATAAGCTGCTCGGTGACGACACCTACTTTATAGTTACCTGCTGTGGCGAGCTCAGGCATAACACTGGGCTGGTCGGTGAAAAGCTGCTCTGGCTTGACTGAGCTTAAAAGTTCGCTTTGGGCAGCACTGGCCATGGGGCTAAATGATGTGCTCAGCAAAGTGATGCATGTCGTTAGAATGAGTTTTTTTAGTTTCATTTTTATTTTTCTGCTTGTAGGCGTGAGCGTTGTTTTGGTATTTATATTATTAATACTATTTAACTACGCGATAATTACCTACCCAGATTGATGAAATTTTGACAACGCATCGAATTTGGCGAATCACCACTGATTATTTTGGTATTTGCTTTGCCTATTGATATTTCGACTCTCGACTCGTTACTTTCTTTAAATAGTTACGCGACTCTGCCCTTGGGTGCTTGTTGGTCAGTGCCCAGTAAACTGACTTGCTCTCTAATTGATTAATGCGCGTAAACGCGGTATTGCGATTACTGTGAAAGGTTTTTAACACGTTGCCAGTGCCGCCGTTGTAGGCAGAAATCATGGCGTAGTGTTTACTTTGGCGGTTAGCGACTTTTTGCAGGTATCTGTCGTCTAGAATCGATAAATAAGCGGTACCAATGTCAATATTTTGCGCCGGATCAAACAACACTTGCTTACTCGGTTGACCGGGCTTGCGTTTAATTTTCTGATAGACATCCCGCCCTGCCGTCGCAGGAACCACTTGCATTAACCCGTAGGCATTAGCATGGCTAACCGCGAATGGGTTAAAGCTACTTTCGGTTTCAATAATGGCGTAAATTAGCGAAGGGGCAATTTGATACTTTCTCGATGCGGCAATGACGTGCTCGCTGTATTGGTGTTTACGCAATTTCTGGTGATCGGTAACCAAAGTAAAATTCACTTGGTGTAATGGCTTTTTGCCCAACCGCCCTTTCACCAGTTTTTGTGACACTAAATAGTCTGCAAAGCGTCCTGCCCGCCATTGATAACGAATGGGTTTGCGGTCGGTATCGATCACCTGACGATACAAAAATGGTGTTTCGCCAAGTGTTGGCGCATCGCTGGAAAAAATGTCTGTATTGGCTGGGTCGGCAGGCGTCAGCAAGGTCGTCACAATGGCTTGTTTAAGCATTTGTAACGGCTGCTTGGTGGCGATGGTTTCAACGGTGATTGAGCCTTTGGTAAAGTCGATGATCGCCCGCGCTTGATAGTCATTACTGTACTTTACGTATTTGCGGGTGCTCGGCAGTTCACTATTGCCTTTGCCCCACTGTTTTTCGACAAACTGCTCAAGTTCCGCTAGCGCTTGTTTGATTCTGGCAACATCGTATTTTATGGCCTGTCGACTTTGCTCTGCCTGTTTAGCGATAGCACCAATATTTTCAGGATTGCGCTTTATTTGCTTAACCAGCTTTTCAACATGAGCTGGCGACGATAAATTGGGTGTCGATTGGCAACTGGTCAGTATAAGTATTGAAAATAGGCTAAGAATAAGTCGACGCATACAAAATAAATCGCGAGGCTGAGGTATCAAGCCCCCTTTTACCTTGGCTTCGCGCTAAAAGCTACTAAAAAAGCAAAAACGATGCTCTGCGATGATCATGTGGCGGTAGTGCTTTTGATGTAAACCTTGTCTTTATTTGACAAGGTTTTGTTTGTTACTATAATTCTTTCGAAACGAAACTTTTTGTTTAGCATTGTGCTAACTTTAGTGTCTAAAACTTATGTCTAAGAGAAATACACAGCAACGCCGTCATATCATTATCAATGAGCTTAATAGTCACGGTGAGGTCAGCGTTGATATGTTAGCTAAACGATTTGAAACCTCGGAAGTTACGATTCGAAAGGATTTAGCTGCGCT
This sequence comes from Thalassotalea euphylliae, assembly GCF_003390335.1. Classification (NCBI taxonomy): domain Bacteria; kingdom Pseudomonadati; phylum Pseudomonadota; class Gammaproteobacteria; order Alteromonadales; family Colwelliaceae; genus Thalassotalea; species Thalassotalea euphylliae. Next base: position 4,745,374 of record NZ_QUOU01000001.1, on the reverse strand, counting down.
AGAAAAAAGTGGCTTATTGCTGCGCCGCTATGGTGGTGCAATTGCACTACCGAAAGAAATTGTCGAACCAAACAATGCACATCTCTCAGCGCAAAAATCACAAATAGGTAAAGCTGCTGCCCAGCTGATCAAAGACCATTATCGCATCGTGATTGATAGTGGCCGAACAACATCGACAGTCGTCAATCATTTGAGCGACAAAAAAGGCTTAGTGGTGATGACCAACTCACTGAATGTCGCAGCTAAGCTAAACGAATTGGAGAACGAGCCGACATTATTGATGACCGGTGGCACTTGGGATCCCACCTCGGAATCATTCCAAGGGCAAGTGGCAGAGCAAGTGTTGAAGTCTTACGATTTTGATCAGCTTTTTATCGGTGCTGATGGCATTGATATCGAACGCGGTACGACCACGTTTAACGAATTAGTGGGTTTAAGTAAAACCATGGCATCGGTTGCACGTGAAGTGATTGTTATGGTGGAATCAGAAAAAATAGGCCGCCGCATTCCGAACTTGGAATTGGACTGGCCGCAAGTCAATACATTGATTACTGACAAGGGCTTGTCGGTTGAGATGAAACAAGCATTAACAGCAAAAGGCGTAAAGGTAATTTGCGCCAGCAACGAGTAAGGATATTAACTATGTGTGGCATTGTAGGTGCAGTAGCACAACGAGATGTAGCAGAAATTTTAGTGGAAGGTCTAAAGCGCCTTGAATATCGCGGTTATGACTCCGCAGGCGTCGCGGTCGTTGATGGCAATAATAACCTGCAACGCGTTCGCCGTTTAGGCAAAGTACAAGCTTTAGCGGATGCGATCAATGAAACACCGTTAACTGGTGGTACGGGTATCGCGCATACGCGCTGGGCAACGCATGGCGCACCCAGTGAGAATAATGCCCACCCGCATGTCTCGTCAGACACCATTGCCGTGGTGCACAACGGTATTATTGAAAACCATCAAGAACTGCGCACCGAATTACAAGCAAAAGGCTACGAGTTTGTCACTGAAACGGACACTGAGGTTATCGCCCACTTAGTACACCATGAACTCAAATCTGCCAGTAGCTTACTTTCAGCAGTGCAAACCGCAGTTAAGCAGCTGGACGGCGCTTATGGCACAGTAATTTTGGATACCCGCGATGTAGAGCGCGTTGTGGTGGCTCGCTCAGGCAGTCCATTGGTGATTGGTTATGGCTTAGGTGAGAACTTTATTGCTTCTGACATGATGGCCTTACTGCCAGTAACACGCAAATTTGCCTTCCTTGAAGAAGGCGATGTTGCGGAAGTGACACGTTTTGAAGTGAATGTTTTCGATCTTGATGGCAAGCCCGTCATTCGCGAAGCCAAAGAATCCGAAGTTAGCCATGACGCTGGCGACAAAGGCGAATACCGCCACTACATGCTCAAAGAAATTTACGAACAGCCAACCGCCATTCGCAACTCACTGGAAGGTCGTTTATTGGGTGGGCAGCTTAATATCGACACCTTTGGCGCTGGCGCAGATGAAATCTTCCGCGATATTGAACACGTGCAAATTATTGCCTGTGGCACCAGTTATCACTCTGGCATGGTGGCGCGTTATTGGCTAGAAGCGCATGCGGGCGTGTCGTGTAACGTCGAGATTGCCAGTGAATTCCGCTACCGCAAATCGCATGTGCCGAAAAATGCCTTGTTAGTGACTATTTCGCAGTCGGGTGAGACCGCTGATACGCTGGCGGCACTTCGTTTAGCGAAGGAGCTAGGTTATCGCGCGAGCTTGACGATTTGTAATGTGCAGGGGTCAAGTTTGGTACGTGAGTCTGATCTGGCGTTTATGACCAAAGCGGGCGCAGAAATTGGCGTCGCCTCAACGAAAGCGTTTACCACCCAACTGGTTGGCTTAATGATGATGACACTCGCACTGGGCAAACATCACGGCATGAGTGAAGCCGATCAGCAAGCCATGGCACAAGCTTTGACTACCTTGCCGACTAAGATTGAAGAAACCTTTGCCTTAGCCGATGAAATTGAAGACTTAGCGGAAGATTTTGCCGATAAAAATCACTCATTGTTCCTTGGCCGTGGCGATCAGTACCCTATCGCGATGGAAGGCGCATTAAAGTTAAAAGAAATTTCTTATATTCACGCCGAAGCTTATGCCGCCGGTGAGTTAAAACATGGCCCATTAGCGCTCATTGATGCAGAAATGCCGGTAATTGTGGTCGCACCTAAGAATGATTTAATTGAGAAGTTAAAATCCAATGTTGAAGAGGTGCGCGCGCGTGGTGGCCTAATGTATGTGTTTGCCGACAGCGCCGCTAAGTTTGACAGCGATGATACGATGAAAGTGATTAACGTACCGCATTGTGACGACTTAATCGCACCAATCGTTTACACTTTGCCGCTACAGTTGCTTTCTTACTATGTGGCGATTATTAAAGGTACAGATGTTGACCAACCGCGTAACTTGGCTAAATCAGTGACGGTGGAATAATCTAGTCAGTGCTACAGGGGCTTTTGTAACTTAGGAATATAGTTTCATCCCAAGTATTAAAGTATCATCTTAAGTAATATAGTTTCATACTCTAACAAGATCAAAAAGCCGACGTGTGTCGGCTTCTTAACTTCTTCTCAAAGGTAGTCGAGTAGCATTTGTCTATTCTTGAGTTGAAAATTGTAATGCCTGTTTTTATCCTTGCTTGATTCTTTGTCGGTTTTGTCGATGAGCCACTGACAGCATAGCAGCCAGATTAATGCTCCTCTCTCAGTCAGAAGAACTTCATCTTGATTGTCTGCCATTCCATAGTCACGTCTCACAGACGCTTTTAAATCATCATTTAAGTTTGGGTGCAGTTCTAATAAGAGTGGAAGCATCGTGTTCCACTTTACGTCATGAGCTAACAGTTCATAAGGTTGTGCGTCTTTTTCAGCAACAACATCAAGGTCAATATTACAAGCTCAAAAGTTGAACCGCTCAAGTGGAATTCATCCAGGTCATTTTGTTCTGTCATACGGTCGGGAAACCAGAAACTGGATATTAGCACAGCAAGCGTTAAAGTTTCTTGAGCGTGGTGATGCACAAGCCACTTTTAAAGTACATTACAGAGAGGCTCTAGATAAATATCAGTTTGGTGAAGATGAGTTTGAATTACTTCAAAGGTTAATGTGAGTATGCACTTACAGCTAAGTATTGGTGCACAGAGCGTCGGTGGGCGACAATGAAAATGAAACTTTATTACTTGTTATGAGCACAAATTTAAACCACTTTCTAAATCCATTATGAAACTCTATTTTCTCAGCCTCAAACTTCCAAACCAAAACACAGGGCCTACAGCAGCGCTCAGTATGAAACTATATTACGGGGTGACAGCTTTTTTACGCAGCCCCTAATACGATTGAATGTGAATAACAGCGATGAGCCTTTACGCTCGTCGCTTTTTGCTATTTGGGCGGCTTAAACAGTAAGTTCAAATCGTTCACGTAAAAACTGAGCAACGCCATCATCGTCGTGATGACCAATTACCGCTGTGGAAACGGCTTTGATTTTTGGTACGGCATTTTCGGGGGCATAGCATTCGTCAGCAATGTCGAACATGCTGGTATCGTTATCGCCATCGCCAAAGCAAATCACACTGTCTGCGCCCAATTGATGTTTCAAATTGAGTACCGCAGCGCCTTTGTTGGCAGCAGAATGGTGCACGTCTATCCAGCGGTATTCCTCGGTTAATGCTTTGCCGGAATAAGCAATTAAGTCTGCTTCGTTTTTTATCTTCTGATTTACCTCATGAATTTCGACACTTGGGCCAAGCATACTGATATTGGTAACGTGTAAATTACCACGGCATGCTGCCATTGGTAGTAGGCTAACCTTTTCCGCTTTACTCAAGCGCTGCAACAGGTTTTTTTCCGCTTTGTTTTTCATGGTGCCGTGAAAAATGTATCGTTGTGCCTGCTCATCCAGTGCGCTGACAAAGGGGGTTGATTGTGGTGAAGACATTGTTTCAACCGCCGCTAAGCCTTCTTCAACATTTAGGCAATGATTAAAACTAAAGCGTTTTTCGTTGGGACACCAAGTGAGTACCCCATTGGTATAGATGTGTGGTAGTGGGAACTGATGGGCTTTGAGCACGGGAGCCGCCGATAAATGACTGCGCCCGGTAGCGATCGTGTATCGAATACCGCTTTTGTCGAGTGCTCGCAGTGTGGCTAGCGTGTAGGCTGAGAGTTGCGATTGTTTGTTTAGTAAGGTTTGGTCAAGATCAAAAACGACTAATGGGTTAGTGGCACTCAAAATATTCACACCTCTTTAATGTAAGTGTTTTAGCACGGCATACGGATTTTGTCTGAGCGGTACCTCAAGGCGATTGTTGCCTTGCTTGGTCGGCTGCCCAACCATTTCATCATAAGCGCTTTCATGCCTGAGTACGATTTCTTTTATCTCTAGTTTTTCAAAGTGCTCACGCATTTTGGTGAGGTTTCTGGTGGTGAGCGTTTTGTCCGCTGATAGCCATACCATGTGCTCGGTATCATCAATAACCACGAGGGCTTGGTAGAGCGCTTGTTCAAGCGAGTTAATGATGAGTTTATCAATGCGTTTTGATCGTAAATCTTTGTATAACAATTTCATAAGTTCACCCAATGAGCTTCTATACCGCTAGCTCTGAACATACGGCGTTTAATTGTCTTTTGATCAAGTTCATTAGGTTAACGAACGGTTAATAGTGTCTTGATCTCAACCTTGGTTGAGGTTTTACGCTGATGATTCTATTAAGTTTAATATTGAAATTGAGGAAGTGATATGCGCATCGCAATCGTATTGGGAACGAGTCGACCAACTGGCAACACAGCACAATTGATCAATCACTTTGTTGCTAGCACGAATAATCCCGTATCGGTCTACTCATTGAGCGATTATCAGGTGTTACCTTACGACTATCATTTTGCTAATCAAGATGATGACTTCCCCGCATTAATTAGCGAAGTGATAGCTGCACACGAGATCATCGTTTTAGCAACGCCTATCTATTGGTATGCACCAAGTGCACAAATGAAAGCTTTTATGGATCGCTTAACGGATTTACTCGAAATCAACAAAACGCTGGGAAGGCAACTTAAAGGTGAATATACCCATGCTACTTCAAGATGCTTGATTTCAGCGCTGTCACAGGGACTCAATATCAAGGCGCAGCTTGCCGGAATGGTTACTCCCTTTCAATAAGCTGCAACGCAGAGAGTGAGTTCCTGTGAAGCGCCCTTTCTACCTTAAATAAAGTGGGTTGGTTTAAAAGCGATTTATGCTGCGTTATTGATTTTGACAAGGGAACGACCATTCTCTGTAATCAATGTCTTGCCTAAACCGCTTTTAATTCCAACTGAAACAAGCACTTTGAATTAGCATGGGTATATAGGCGTTATCGCAACGGGGGTTGCCAGTGAAGCGCCGACATGTTTCGAACAAATATTTCGCCTGACCTTCGATTATTTACACATGAAATATATTGGTTTGTTGTATTGCACTTTCCCACCAGAAAATGCGCCTGGTCATGTGATGAATGAGGCGCTAGCTAATGCCGTTGAAACTTCGCCTTTAACTGCATTTATTGGCGAGATAGCCAAGGTAAAATAAGGGCGCTAGTTGGTGTCTTGCACTAAACGTAAAGCGATTCTGGAACCTTTTAGCTATCGCTCCACGGGTTGTAATTCGCTAATATTTTCATCTCCCTGTCAACAACAGTCGATACCTTATGCCTAGTTAGTGTGTTGGTTTCTGTGATGTGTGAACAGATAAAAGATTAACCTTTGCGTTAACTTTACGTAAAATTAAGCAACAACAGGCGCAAATTTAAGAATAATTAATAGGAAATATCATATGCTCACTTCCTCTGCTGAATGGAAAAACCTTCAACAGCATTATCAAGAGATCGAAGCCATTCACATGAAGTCACTGTTTGCGCAAGACAGTGAGCGTTTTAGCAAATATTCGATGACGGCCGCAGGGTTAACCTTAGATTTTTCCAAAAACCATATCACGGAAAAGTCAGTAGCGTTATTGGTTGCCTTAGCCGAGGCAGCACAGGTCGAGCAACAACGTGAACGCATGTTTGCTGGCAGTGAAATTAATGTGACTGAACATCGCGCTGTGTTGCATACGGCACTGCGTAATTTCTCAGGCCAGCCAGTGTATGTCGATGGCAAAGACGTCATGCCAGAAATTGAGCAAACACGTGCGCAAATGAAGCGTTTTGTTGAGGCAGTGTCAACCGGTGAGAAAAAAGGGTATAGCGGCAAAGCCTTTACTGACGTTATCAGTATCGGTATCGGCGGCTCCTTCCTCGGCCCTAAAATTATGTCGGAAGCGCTAAAACCTTATCGCCAAAAGCACATCAATGTGCATTTTGTTGCTAATGTTGATGGTTGCCATTTGCAGGATGTTTTAACGGGGCTAAACCCAGAAACAACGCTTATTATTACCTCGTCAAAAACCCTAACCACGCAAGAAACACTGCGCAACACCCAATCGGCCAAGGAGTGGTTCTTACAAACGGCGACGCAAGCCGACGTGGAATATAACTTTGCCTGTGTGTCGACTAACATCACAGCGGCACAAGAGTTTGGCATTAATCCTGACAATATTTTCCCAATGTGGGATTGGGTTGGTGGCCGTTACTCAGTGTGGTCAGCAATAGGTCTGCCACTGGCGTTAGCGATTGGTTATGACAATTACCACGCGTTTTTAACTGGCGCATACGAGTTAGATCAACACTTTCAGCAAGCACCGCTGGCGCACAATATGCCAGTAATTATGGCCTTACTGGGGATTTGGTATCGCAATTTCCACGGTGCGCAATCTCAAGTGTTACTGCCTTACTACCACTACTTACGAGGTTTACCAGCGTATATTCAGCAGCTTGATATGGAAAGTAATGGTAAGTCAGTGACTTTGGGCAACGAAGAAGCTGATTATGATACTGGCCCAATTATTTGGGGAAGCGAAGGTACCAATGGTCAGCATTCATTCCACCAGTTAATTCACCAGAGTAAAACCCATATTCCGGTCGACTTTATGATGCCGCTTCACCCTGCCAATGAAGTGGCCAATCATCATGATATGCTGGCGGCCAACTGTTTTGGCCAGAGCCAAGCGTTAATGGAAGGACAAAGTGAAGCGCAGGTGATTGCTGCAATGCAAAAGGCGAAATGTAGCACCGAAGAAATTAAAAACCTTTCTAGTCATAAAGTGATGAAAGGTAACAAGCCTAGCAATACCTTGTTGTTCGACCGCTTAGATCCCAAAACACTCGGCAGTTTAATTGCTTTGTACGAGCAAAAAGTATTTGTCCAAGGGGTGATTTGGCAAATTAACTCATTCGATCAATGGGGGGTTGAATTAGGCAAGGCGCTTGGTAATCAGGTATTAAGCAAGCTTACTAACGCCGAGGCAGCGCTAACGATGGATGGCTCTACCAACGGTTTAGTTTCTTTATACCGGGCGCGCAAATAGCACTTCACTACTTTGTCACCCGGTTTAGTTTTTGGCGCGGGTCTTTAAGGTTGTTAGTTAAGGCTTATACCTTTGGTAAGCTGGATGAAATTCAAGGTAATCACACCAAATGCTAAAACTTTTCGCGGTGAAGCGTTTGTCAGTTGCTCGATACCACCGGGAGGCGCCTCTTGGTGGTAAAACAAACCTGATACTGCGCCCATCTATCGCTACGTAACACGCCAACTCTCGGGTGGTTTCATTAGTGACTTTAACGCGCACAAAACCGTCGGCATTGTACCCGTATTCCGTCGCTATCCGTGGTATGGCATAGGCATAAGTACTCACCGCCAATAAGGCTAGTGCAATAAAGCCGTTAGCCATCCTTCTTAACAAAGTGTTGAAATCAACTAGGCTCATTTACTCGCTGCTCTTGGTGTTTGTGTGCATGCTGAACTTTAGTTAACCAATACGCGGACATTAAAATTAAGCCAGTGCCTGCAAGCAAGCGCACCATATCGGCTCGCTCGCCAAATAACGTTAATGCGAATATCACGGCAAACGGAATATATGCGTTGTTCATGATGGCAAGTGTTGGGGCGTCGACTTGTTTAGCCCCATAATTCCACAGCGCAAACCCCACACCAGAGGCGATAATGCCAAGATAAAGTAATACCAGCCATTGGCGAGGAGTGATGGCTGGCACGTCGACATAACTTTGTTCAAACAGGACTATCACCATCATAAATATCGCCGCCCCTGTGTACATGACCGCCATATTGCTGGTGTGAAGGGGTTTTTCTCTTTGACTCAGATGGTGCTCGCTCAAGTGTTTATAGCCGACCTGTCCTATCGCAAACGCTAGGTTAGCGCTCTGTAAAATCACAAAGCCTGTTAACCAATTCGCACTTTCCGGGGCTTTAAATACAATAATGCCCGCGCCAACAACCGAGAGTGCAATAGGCGCTAAGGGCTGCAGGCTGATACGGCGCGATAGTAAACCATCGATAAAAAACACATAAAATGGCGTAAAGATCGTAAATACTGCAACTAAGTATCCCGGTAAATATTGATACGAGGTGATATAGGCCCAATACATCACGCCAAATTGCAAGGCGCCTAAGACGAGTAGTTGAAGGTTAAATTTATTGTCTGCCTTAAAGCGCATAAACGGTAAAAAGACCAAAGCACAAATTAATAGCCTGAGTGCCGCCACGACACTCGGCGCAATACCCGTTAACTCTCCTTTGATCAGGCCAAACGAAAGTGCCCATAACACAGAAACAAAAATGAGTGCTTTCACAATGCAATAGCGAATATTGAGTGGTTGAATTGGTCAGATAGTAGCATAAGCATGGCGGGTTTTTGGTGAGTTTTGCACAACTAAAATCTAACCTGCAAAAAAATTTAAAATTTTGGCTTGAAACCGAATCAATTCGCTACCATGTCTGTTGTAACAAAATGTAGCGGTGCCAGCTGGTCTAGCTGCCCTGCCCAATAAGATAATAATCACATTGATGCCATTGCGGTATTGAGTTGTATTTTGAAGAGAGATGTATTGTTATGGCAAACCTAGTTCCGATTAAAAAAGAGCAACACCAAAACCTTAAAATTGCTGCACAGCGCAGCTTAAAGCATATTGCGGGCTTACACATAGTGCCAATTACCGCACCAGAGTACTCAAAAGGTGCGATGAGCTTCCCTGTCTTTATCGTCAAAGACCCTGACACCAATCGCTACCGCTCTGTTGCCATGCTTGGCCTAGAAACGGGTGAAAACTTGTTTATGAAGGGCGACGATTGGACGGGCCTATACGCGCCACAAAGTGTTGGTATGGTGCCATTTGCACTAGGTTTAGATCCTGAAAAAGAGAAAACACTCACCGCTTGTGTTGATATGGACAGCGAATACGTTGGCGAAGACAAAGATCTTGCGCTATACGACGATAAGGGCGAAGAAACTGAATTGATGAAAAACGTTCAAGACACCCTTGGCCGTTTGTACGAAAGTGAAGTGATGACTGAGCGTTTCATTAAAGAAATGCAAGACGCAGAATTACTTGAAGAAGTAGAGTTGGTGATCACGTTTGCTAACGGCGAGAAAAAGAAAATCGTTGGTATTCATACGATTAAAGAGCCTAAGTTACGTGAATTGTCAGACGAGCAAGTGCTTGATTTCCACAAACGCGGCCTATTTATTCCAATTCACTCAATGTTAGCTTCTATTGGTCAATTAAACCGCCTAGCGCAGTTACGCAACGAACAAAAAGAATTGAAAGTTGCTGGCGTTCAAGTGGTGCCATTAGAGAAATAAAGTTCTCACCAACTATTGTTATAGTTAACAATGAATTAGGGGCTAATGGCCCCTTTTTTATGTCCTCGTTTCAAGGCTTGAAACTGATCAACCAATAACGGTTAACAAGTAGCCAATGCTATGTTAGGTTAAACAATACTGCCAGTGAGGCTGCGCCTACGACACGCTCGCTCGGCACTATTGGTTATGTGGTAAATAACGAGGATTGTATGGCAGATAACAATAAACTTACCAAGGAGCAGGAGGAACAAATACAAAGCCTTGCCAGTGAAGTCTATATTCAAGTTGAAGAGCGCATGGCCAGTATTTTGTCATCGCTAAAGCCACAAGCTATTTCAGACACAGAGGTCGTGGAACACAAGCTTTATCAAGAAGCGTTAGCAAAGCAGCAGCAGCTGGAAAATGAGCTAGCCAGTGCCAACAACAGCGCCCAAATCGAACGCGCCAATTTACAAAAATCCCTTGACGAATTGACCGCTAAACTGGCGGCGAGTGAGTCTGAAATTACCCATATTGGCGAGTTAAATAGTGCGAAGCTCACAGATACCGAACAGGTACTGAAAGAAAAAATCACGGCACTTGCCGAGCAAAATGAACAAGTGGCGGCGCTTAGTGCGGCTCAAGCAACCAATAGCGAGCAAATTACTGAATTAACAAAACAGCTTGACGATATCAAACAAGAAAACCAAGTGTTAGTGGCCAAAGAGCAAAACTTGCTCAAGTCAGACAAAGCCAAAACCGCGACACTAGAGGTTCAAAATCAACAAATCTCAGATCTTAATACCAAGTTAAATGAAGTGAGCAGCGCCCTAGAACACGCGCAATCGCAATTTGGCCAACAAAACGAAAATATGCAGTCAACGCTGGCGAGTGAACAGGCGAAAAATGAGCAGCTAGGTAAGGATGTGTTAACGTTAACCCAACAGTTGGACGAGGCAAACGTGCAGTTGGCGCAAGGCCAAGGTGAACAGCAAGCTCAGCTTGAGCAAGCGCAGCAGCAAAGCAAGTCGCTGGTACAGCAAGTCGCTGACACAAGTGATGCCAAGCAGCAACTGGAAGCACAAGTTAAGCAGTTAAATGAGCAGCTTGCGCAGCGTGAAAATGCACACGAAAAGCAACTTGCCGAAATAAAGCAACAGCAAGATACTTTAACAATAAAATTGACTAGCGCAGAGGACACAGTTCAGCAGCAAGCTGCGCAAATATCAGCGGCCAGCACAGCTCACCAACAAGCGATGGCGGAATCGGTACAGCAACACCAAGTACAAGTTGAACAATACCAAGCCGCAGAGCGAAACTATCAGCAACAACTGGAGCAGCTCACAGCGAAAGTGGCTGAGGCCGAGCAATCGCAAAATCAGTATCAACAGCAAACTACCACAATGAAAGAGCAAGTGGCGACGTTAACTGAGCAGCTGACGATTGCGCAAAAACAGCATGAAGGTGATGATGCCATTATCAGTGAACTCACTGAGAAATTAGCGGCTGGAGAGTCGCAGCTTACAGGGCAAATTGCGGCACTTACAGAACAAGTTAACGCGCTAGAAAAAGCCTTATCAAAAGCGCAGCAAAGCTGTGAAGAGCATGAGCACAGGGTTAACAAGTTGAACGCAGACATAGAGCAAGCGGTGGCGAATGAACAAAAAGCGCAAGCCAAACTTGTCAGTGCCAAAGAAAAGTTTGAACAAGACAACAATAACACGCGCGAAACGATCAAGTATTTACGCGATGAAAACTTCGAGTTAAGCACTAAGCACGAGCAAGAGTTAACCGAATTGGAAGACAAGCTGCGAGAATATCGCCTGCGCTTTGAATACGCGCAGCAGCAGCTTCGACAAAACTGAATGATAACCGCTCACAAAAAAGCGCTGATTTTACAAGCGATCAGCGCGTTATCTTTGTATACTCTCGGCACCCCTAGCAACTGAGATGATCTTCATGGCAATTCGCCTACCTCTAGCCAAATTATCGTTATGGCAACAAACCGCATTTTGTTGTGCGTTACTCGAACGCATGCTGCCTAACTACGCAATGTTCTCGCAAGCAGCTGAGTTTGGCGATGTTAACGTGTTGCGCAATCAACTTGACCTTGTTTGGCAACGCCTTGATAGCAAGCAAAAAGTAAAATTGAACTATGAAGCTCAGCTAGAAAAACTCGAAGCACAAATTCCAGACCCCGAAGCTTTTGACTTTTTTGGCGTTTTTCCCGCGCTCGATGTTTGTATGGCACTGATGTCTTTACTTCAAGCACTGCAAAGTAAAGATGCCCAAGAGTTTGCCAACGTGTCGCGTCTGTCTCACAACAGTGTCAGCTATTATGTTGAGCTACTACTGGTGGAAGAAGCCGAGCAAGTCGATGAAGAGCAAGAGATTACCAACCACGCGATAAACCAGCACCCCTTGATGGCATGGGAGCGCGCAACCCAAAATGAACTGTTCGATTTCCTCAAAGACGCCCCGGAAAGCAAAGCCAGTTGCCAGCAAGCTAAAGCTATGGTGTTGGAAGAAGGCCTATCAAATCTCGGTATTGAAATCTGAGTGCGACTCTCACTAAAGCGAGTATGACGTTCATCAAAAATGGTAAGCAGGAGTCTTTCGTGAAGGAACCACAACCACTCACGACAAATATCAACACTGGTGGCCTTGATACGTCGCCACCGTCTATTATCGCGACCTTATTCTGGGCATTATTTTTATACATAGTGCCGAGCTTGGTCGCAAGTTTTGGGTTTGGCATATACGCAGGAGCATCGGGGATTAGCGACACGCAAGGTTGGCTCATCAAAGTTGAAACCTTGCTCGCGATGACGTTCGCAGTGTATTTGTTTGTTATGCCTTGCGTGTATGCGCTAGCACGGCATAGCGATAGTCATAAATCGGCGCTGAACTTTCTGCAATTAAACAAGCCGACGGTTAAATTGCTGTGGTTTGTGGTTATCGTGAGCGCCGTATTTTGGCTGCTCATGACGATTGCCACGTATCTGCTTGCGCTTGAGGAAGAGCCGTTTATGCAGTTACTTAAAAACTCTTCTTTACCTGTGTGGTTCGTCGTGCTCAATACCTGTATTTTAGCGCCGATTACCGAAGAGCTGGTCTTTCGTGGTTGGCTGTTTAAGCGCTTTGCACTTACTAGGCTCGGACAAACCGGCGCAATTGCCATAACCAGTTTGTTATTTGCGGCTATCCACATTCAATACAGCATGGCTGGCATTGTGTTCGTCTTTTTATTGGGGCTTTACTTCACCTGGATACGGGTAAAATATCAAAGTACCACTTTAGCCATTCTTGCGCATGCGGTCTGCAATAGCATTACCATGGTTGCCTTGTATTTTTACTACTAGCGATGTTACTACTGGGCTGCTTTATTACAGGCAATGGGTTTGTCAGTTGCAGATCAGGTTAGCTGATACAAACGATACGCCACTTGGCCTGCGGTTTTCTCTTTGATGAGCTGCCAATTAGCCGGCACTTGAGGTGCTGGCGATTCAGTTTCCGTTTCAACGTAAACTAACGCGTGCTCAGCTAACCAGCCTTGGGTCAGTAAATCTATCGTTTGTTGAGCAAGTTGTTGACGAAAAGGCGGGTCGACAAACACCACATCAAATGCCGTCTTTGAGGTGGCCAAATAGCTGAGCGTGTTGGTGTTTATGACATCGATATTATCGGCTTTTAACAGTTGTTGGTTCGCTTTTAGCTGCTGGGCCGCTGCTTCGTTAAGCTCAAGCATAGTGACACTTTCCGCGTGACGGGAAACCGCTTCAAAGCCCAAACTGCCGGCACCTGCGAAACAGTCTAAACACTTGCTACCTTGAATATCTGTCATCAACCAATTAAATAAGGTCTCTTTGACGCGATCTGTTGTGGGTCGCAAACCATCAGCAGACAAAACGGGCAATTTTCGACCTCGGTGCTGGCCCGCAATCAAGCGAATTGAGCTTTGGGCTTTGGTAGTGATAGAGGCATTGGGGCGTTTGCGAGCGCGCGCTTTATTCATTTGGTATTACTCGTCGTGCAGATCTTATTGATCTCAAGTCAATTAAAGTCAAGCCTCTGGTTTTTCGAGGCGCTATTCGGTGGTAATATAGCGGCCAATTTTATCTGGTATCCATTGGCATAGCTACCCGGATACTAAACGTGTTGAGTGAACACAGGTGTTGGCTTGGCGCTGGGCTGCTTTTGCAGCCGCGTAATGGCGAAACAAAATGGCTCAATTGAGCGAATTCAAGTAACAGATAGTAAATATTATGGCAAAGAAAAAAGGCTTATTTTCTCGCTTTGGTCGAGGCAAGCAGCAAACTCCTGAGCAAGAAGTCGCCTCAGAAAGCAAGACGGGTAATACGGACACCGAGCAGAAAAAACAAGGCTTTTGGTCGAAGTTAGGCTTTGGTAAAGAAGCGGCATCTGTTGAGGTTCAACCAGAAGCTCACACCCAAGAAGCTCACACCCAAGAAGCTCACGCACAAGAAGCTCACGCACAAGAAGCGCAAATTGAGCCGTCAACCGAGCAGCAAGCAGCGTCACACCATTCCATACAACACGCACCCGTTCAAGTTGAGACTGAGCACCTTGGTGATGAAGGTGAGAAAGGCGAGGAAGAAGCCCTGCTAACAACTCAACCAGAAGAAGCGATACCGTTTCAGCCTGCCGTTGAAAATCAGGCTGAAACGGTCGAAGAAAAAGTGGTTGAAGTCGTTGAGACTGCCACTGAAAATGTCTTGCCAGAGCCAGAGCCAGAGCCAGAGCCAGAGCCAGAGCCAGAGCCAGAGCCAGAGCCAGAGCCAGAGCCAGAGCCAGAGCCAGAGCCAGAGCCAGAGCCAGAGCAGAAAAAACAAGGCTTCTTTGCGCGTTTAAAGCAAAGCCTAACGAAAACTCGCCAGAATCTAGGTGGCGGCATTTTCGATTTATTCCGCGGCAAGAAAATTGATGATGAGTTATTCGAAGAATTAGAAACCCATTTGTTGCTTGCCGATGTTGGTGTCGACACCACCATGAAAATTATCGACTCGCTTACCGAGGCGGCATCGCGCAAACAGCTAAAAGATGCCGAAGCGCTTTACGATTTGTTAAAAATTGAGCTGAAAAACCTCGTTGATCCCGTGGTTGAGCCACTGGAAATTCCTAAAAGCGACACCCCTTTCGTTATTTTAATGGTGGGTGTGAACGGTGTTGGTAAAACCACGACAATCGGTAAACTCACCAAGCAACTGCAAGCGCAGGGTAAGTCAGTCATGTTAGCTGCGGGTGACACTTTCCGCGCCGCTGCGGTTGAGCAGTTGCAAGTATGGGGTGAGCGCAATGATATTCCGGTTATCGCTCAACATACTGGCGCAGACAGTGCTTCGGTTATCTTTGATGCGCTAAATGCCGCTAAAGCACGTGGTGCAGATGTGTTGATTGCTGATACGGCTGGCCGCCTTCAAAACAAAGGCCACTTAATGGAAGAGTTGAAGAAAGTGGTACGTGTCATGAAGAAAATCGACGAAAACGCGCCACATGAAGTGATGTTAACCATAGATGCCGGTACTGGCCAGAATGCGCTAAGCCAAGCACAGCTATTTGATGAGGCGGTTAACCTATCTGGTATCACATTGACTAAGCTCGACGGCACCGCAAAAGGCGGGGTGGTCTTTGCGATTGCAGATAAACACCAGATCCCTATTCGTTATATTGGCGTTGGTGAAGGTATTGACGATTTGCGTCCGTTTAACAGTGATGACTTTATCGAAGCACTGTTTGCTAAAGAGGGCGAATAAGTACCAACCTACTGCTAAGCCTTGCTTTTAAATGTAGAGATGATAACAATAAAGCAGCACTCACGAGTTGGCCACGAGAAATACGGTGGCCAACGTTGTCTCAAATTCGCTGCAAAAAAATAACAATAAATGATCCGCTTTGACCAAGTAAATAAAACATACCCCGGCGGCTTTCTGGCGCTAAAACAGGTAAGCTTTCAAATCGCTTCTGGTGAGATGGCATTCCTAACGGGTCATTCTGGTGCCGGAAAAAGTACCCTACTCAAGCTGATCAGCCTGATGGAAAAACCCAGCTCAGGTACTATTCATATTAACAACCAAGATCTTGCCGGCGTTAGCTATCGCCAAGTGCCGTATATGCGTCGCCAGATCGGCATGATTTTTCAAAATCACAACCTGTTGATGGATCGCACTGTATTTGACAACGTTGCCCTGCCGCTTATTATCGAAGGCTATAGCCAAAAAGAGATCCGTAAACGGGTTGATGCCGCGCTTGACAAGGTGCACCTTGGTAATAAGCAAAAAAGCTTTCCCAACATGCTCTCTGGCGGTGAACAGCAACGTGTGGGTATTGCCCGGGCAATTGTGAATAAGCCCCCTATTTTGCTGGCTGATGAGCCGACCGGCAATTTAGATCCCAAGCTTTCATTGGAAATTATCAAGCTTTTTGAAGAGTTTAACTCGGTTGGCGTGTCAGTGTTAATTGCGACCCACGACCTTGGTCTAATCGCCAGAATGCGCTATCGCACCTTAACGCTACGAGCGGGCAATATGATTAACGATGGCTTAGTCGACGGGTTGCAGCCTGATGATAGTCACTTAGGTGGAGCGATCGATCATGCCTAACAGCTTTCAACCGCAACAACAGGCCAAAGTCAGTGTAACACAGCGAATGATCGCCTTTCCGCTGCGACACTTACAACAAGCCATTGGTAGTTTAGGTGACTTGTGGCGAACACCATTTACCACTTTGATGACCTTGTTAGTGTTAGGGATTAGCTTAACCTTGCCGGCAACATTGCACCTGTTTGTGAAAAACGCCAATACGGTGGTTGCTCAGTGGGATTCTGCCTCAGAAATTACCCTGTTTTTAAAACTTAGTGTTGACGACAAAGCTGCGCAAAACTTCGCAAGTCGTGTTGAGTTATACCCTGAAGTTGCCAATGTTGAATATATCTCCGCCGAGCAAGCGTTAGCAGATTTCAAGGCCAACTCTGGCTATGGTGATGCGCTTGCTTACTTAAACACGAACCCCCTTCCTGCAACCTTATTGGTGGCACCGACACAAAGAGCCAGCCAAGCCCATGCGGTGCGCGATTTACTGGCTAAACTTGAGCAGCAACGGGAAGTAGATCAAGGTAAGTTAGATTTAGAATGGCTGACGCGCTTAGAAGCGATGGCAAAGCTTATTGAAGATGTCGTGTTGGGGGTTGCGTTACTACTGTGTTTGTCTGTGGTGTTAATCATTGGTAATACCATACGTTTGGCAATCCTCAATCAAAAAGATGCTATCGCGGTAATGAAACTGGTCGGGGCAACTGATAGCTTTATTCAGCGGCCCTTTATGTATGCCGGCATGTGGTATGGCATTGCAGGCGGCTTTATTGCCAATCTTACTATTTTTATATTGGCACATTACCTTTCGGGGGCAATTACCGACTTAACTGGGTTGTATGGCAGTAAGTTTGCGCTAGAAACTTTGTCGGCAGGTGAAAATTTGCTGCTTTTATTCGCGGCGATTCTGCTTGGTTTACTGGGGAGTTATTTGTCGGTTCGCCAACATATTCGCGCAATTGAGCCAACCGCAGACTAAGCTTTTTGAGTGCTTGGCCAGCGGTCGCATCAACAAATTAAACGTTCAGCATACTATCAGCCCAACTCATTGCCTCAATATGAGCGGTTGAGCACACATCCATGCTTAGCCCAAACTGTTGGGCGATGCTTTCACAGTGTAACCACTGCCCTTGCTCAAAGTGTTTGGCGAGATCTAAATAGTTGGTGAGATAAGTGGTTTCGCCAAGTAATGCGGATTTAATATCTGGATCAATTGGCAAGATCTCAACCACACTGGCGATATCGTGATCTAAGATGCCATCAATCATTGACAGCAAACCCGTTAAAAAGGCTTTGGGGGGATTATCGCGGTCTTTTAGCTGTTGCCCAATCTGCTCGCAAAAGCTCGCTCTAAATAGCGACATGCGCATTAATTCACTGGTTTTATCTTCGGCCAGATCGGCAAGTGCGAGCAGCGCGATAAACTTTTTCAGCTCTGCTTCACCGATATACACTAGTGCGTGCTTTAATGAGGTGATCTGCTGGCTGCGGCCATACGTTGGGCTGTTGATAAAGCGCAGCAGTTTAAAGGTTAACCCGGGATCACAGCTAAAAATATCACTGATGTGATCAAAGTCTAATGTTAGATGGCTTGCTTGATTGATTAATTCCAAAATATTTTGCTTAGTGGTGGTGATTTTCTTTTGTTTCAGCGTTTCCGGCTTGGCAAAAAAGTAGCCTTGAAAGAGCGAGAACCCCAACAGTTTTAACTGCTCAAACTGCTGAGCCGTTTCCACTTTTTCGGCTAGCAGTATTTTATTGTACGGTCTGATTCTATTAACGTAGCGGCTAACCGCTAAAATCGAGATCGATAGTACATCTACTTTAATAATGTCGATATAAGGTAAAAACACATCCCACTTGGGATCAAAGTCGTGATCGTCGAGCGCCAGGACATAGCCCTGCTCTTTTAGCGACTTACATGCCGTCAATAATTCCTTGCTGATCGGTACATCTTCGAGTATTTCAATCACGATCTTTTTAGGATCTAAGAAGCTTGGGAAGTGGCGAATAAGGGTATCTGCATGAAAGTTGATATAAGCGGGTAAGTCGCCAGTTACCTGCTCTACGCCGAGCGTTAAGTGGTTGTTTGTTAATATATTAGAGGTTGCTTGGTCGGGGTTGATGTTCGGAAAATGGTTACTGTTGCCGTCGCGAAAGAGCAATTCGTAGGCGACTAACTGTTGTTCGGGATCTAAGATTGGCTGACGCGCAACGTAAGAATACACAATATTTTACCTTTAATTACATCAATACTTAGCCTTTCGTGGAGGATCTTTGCTAAGGTGATGATGTTTCGACTAGTTTTATTGATGAATTTTCATATAAGGCATAGCCTAGCAGAAGGTAACGGATATTTTCGACGGGCGATGAAATAAAATTGTGATATTCATGATCTGGTAATAAAAAGTTGTTATTGATAGTCGCATAGATAAATAAAGCGTGTTACTATCGCGAGCCGACTATCTGAATATCTTCAATAGTTTCCAGAGTAAATCGAGGTTTTTTAAATGAGTGAATCAATGCAATCAATGGCCTTAACTGTTCCGCAAAGCGGCAGCATTGAAGCATATGTCCAATCTGCTTACAGCATTCCTGTGCTTTCCGCGGAGCGTGAGCACGAACTAGCAACTCGTTTACACGACCAACACGATCTGAATGCTGCGCAAGAGCTTATTATGTCGCACTTGCGTTTTGTTATTCATATCGCCAAAAACTATTCAGGCTATGGCCTGCCGCAAGCGGATTTGATTCAAGAAGGTAACGTTGGCTTGATGAAGGCCGTTAAGCGTTTTAACCCAGCGGTTGGTGTGCGCTTAGTCTCGTTTGCCGTGCATTGGATCAAAGCGGAAATTCACGAGTACGTGCTGAAAAACTGGCGGATCGTCAAAGTTGCGACCACAAAAGCGCAACGTAAATTATTCTTTAACCTGCGCAAAAACAAAAAGCGTTTAGGTTGGTTCAGCAACGATGAAGTGAATACCGTGGCTGAAACTTTAGGTGTTAGCGCCAAAGACGTGATGGAAATGGAGTCACGCATGAGCAGCCAAGACCAAGCATTTGAACTTTCGTCAGACGATGACGATAGTGCAAGTAGCAGTGGTAGCTTTTCACCAGCCCAGTACCTTGAAGACAAGCAATCTGATTTAGCACTTTCGGTGGAAGAGGCAAACTGGGAGCAGCACGCTAATCAACGCTTATCAAATGCATTGGTGACCTTGGATGAGCGCAGCCAAGACATTGTTCGCACTCGCTGGTTAGATGATGATAAAGCAACGTTGCAAGAATTAGCGGATAAATACCAAGTCTCTGCTGAGCGCATTCGTCAGTTAGAAAAGAATGCCTTGAACAAATTAAAAAGTGCAATGGCGGTGTGATTAAACACACCTTCACAAGGTAAGTGAGAAAAACCGACATCTGTCGGTTTTTTTATGCCTGCAGATCTAGTGTGCATGTTTTTTGAGCGCCAATATTGGTTTTTTGTCACTTAACACTGGTCATCTAAGTGTTTTTTGATAGACTGTTTGCCGCAAACTAATCTGATAATTATAAAGAATAAGAACAAGTTACTTGAGCGATATCAGTACTAGGGAAGGTTCGCTCGCACAGCGACAACTTCCTAAATTAAAGTCACTACTCAACAAGTACCGGCAAGCAAACGCGATGCAGGAAAGCTTGCTGCGCCTGTCTGAACTTGCGAGTACTGTTACTGAGCTCAACGCATTCTACCCAGCAATGGTCGATATTATCGATTCATTGCTGACCACCAATAGCGTCCATATCGCGCTGCTTGATGATCACCAAGACCTTGAAGTTGTCTATTGCCACAATCCAGTGGAGCATCGTCTTGCCGAACACGTCGAGTTTAACGATTGGCGCAAAGGCTTAACTGGGCAGGTGTATTTAACCCAGCAACCACTTCATTGCAATGCTGCTGAGCGCATGGCACTGGCGAAGGCGGGCAAAATTGTGCTGTATGGCTCTGCTTGTATTGACTGGTTGGGGGTTCCACTGAAACGCGGTCATCACGTCATCGGTGTTATTGCGCTACAAAGCTATGACGAGCAGCTTTATTTTGATGACCGAGACTGCCAATTACTTGAATTTATTGGGGAACACTTAGTCACGGCGATAGATCGCGTGAAAAGTCGTGCGCTACTCGAGCAAAGTATTGAGCAACGAACACAAAAACTGACAGAAGCCAATCGTCGTTTACAACGGGAGATCTGTGAACGTCAGCAGGTGGAAAAAACCCATCAAGTGATGCTGGCCGTTTCTGAAATCGTTGCAGCCAACCAAGCATTGCCGAGCTTATTTAAACAAGTTCATCAAGAGTTGAAAGGGCTACTCGCTTGTCAGAACTTTTATGTGATCAGTAAGCAAACTGAAGCTAATGTTCTGTATCAAGCAAGGCAAGAGCACGTTGGCATTGACGATAAAAGACGCTTATCGATATTCACCGAGTTGGCGAGCAACATAGCCAAGCCATTACTGATTGCCCAGGGGCAGCTAATTACGCTTGAAATTGATGGCAGTATGGCACGCACACCCTATGTGCTGGACTTCGACAACAAGCATCAACCCCAAACTTGGCTTGCGGCGCCACTGATGGAAAACGGTCAAGTTATCGGTATTATCGCCACTCAGCACTATACAAATTCGCAAGCTTTTAGCGAAAAGCATTTAGCAATATTTCGCTTTATTGCCCAGCAGCTAACGAGTGCTATTGTGCGCGAACGAGATTTAACTCTTGTTGAGCAAAGCAAAGCGTCATTAGAGCATTTGGTTAACGAGCGCACTCAGGCATTACAAGCGTCTAACTTTAAACTGCGTAACCAAATTGAGGAGCGCCGCAAAGCGGAATCTAGGCTGTATTTTGAAGCCCATCACGATGCGTTAACCCGACTGCCCAACCGCGCTTTGTTTACCGATCGCCTAACGCATGCCCTGCGCCATATCAAACGCCATGTCGAGCACAGCTTCGCCGTGCTATTTATCGACTTAGATCGCTTCAAGGTGATTAACGATACACTTGGTCATCATATCGGCGATAAGTTTTTGATTGAAATTGCGGGGCGCTTATCGGGTTGCGTTCGTGATAACGATGTCCTGGCCAGGCTTGGCGGCGATGAATTTGTCGTGCTACTTGACTCACTCACCCGCCAAGACGATGTCGAAGATGTGGCTGAGCGCATTATTGAAGCAATCAGTCAGCCGTTTGAGATTGAAGGGCACAGTCTGTATTCAAACGCTAGTATTGGTATTGCAATGTGTTCGCCAAATTACGATGAGGCAACAGAAATATTGCGTGATGCTGATGCGGCTATGTATCAAGCAAAGAACCTAGGTCGTGGTCGCTATGTTTTCTTTGACGAAAGTATACGCGCTCAGTTGCTGGAAAGTATGACCCTTGAGCAAGAGCTGAGAGAGGCCATCAAGCAGCAACAATTTGAATTGCACTATCAGCAAATTTCGAATTTAGCCCGCACCAGTACCATTGGCTTTGAAGCGCTACTGCGATGGCAACACCCTGAAAAAGGCTTACTAACGCCAAGCGAATTTCTCTTTATGGCAGAAGAAACAGGCTTAATCGTTGATATTGAACGTTGGCTCATTGGCGAAGTGGTTGAACAGTTGGCAACCTGGCAAGCGCAGCAGCCTGATGGTGAAGTTACAGATTATCGACATGCGTTAATTGCCATTAACTTATCAAGCCGTTATTTGACTCAGCAAGCGCAATTACAAGAATTGATTACTGTCATCAAAGGCCACGATATTGAACCGCACCGGTTAATTTTAGAGTTTGACGAGTCGGCGATTTTGCCGCAGCCAGAGTTAGCGCTCGCCAGTTTGCGCAAGCTTAAAAAGCTCGGGGTGAAATTGGCGCTTGATGACTACGGCGCGTCATTGTCATCGTTTAACTTTATTCATCAGTACCCCTTTGAGTTTGTTAAACTTGACCGTAGCTTTATTCGCAGCTTAAACAACAACGAAAAACACTTATCCTTGGTTTCTGCTTTACAGCAATTGGGCAATCAATTTGGTTATCGCTTAGTCGCAGAAGGTATTGAAAACGAAGAAACGCTGGCTAAATTACAGCAAGCAGGCTGTGATTTCGGGCAGGGTTATTTGATTGCCAAACCAAGTAAACTGGTACAGCCTAAGACGATTGTCACCGAAAAATCTTATGCCTAACCACAGTGTTTAACGCCACTTACTGATTTTTATAGAAGTAACCTTCCACGCGCAAAGCGATACCAGGTGTTGTTTTGTAGTTCGTGTCTTCTGGCCATTCCAAAAACGGCTCTACTTCAAAGAATAGCCATTGCTTATAGGCGTTAAAACGGTAGCGATAACTCAGTGTGTAGTTATCGATCATAAAGCCATTTTCGCCATTTCGCTCCCCTTCAATCACGAAACCAAGCGCACCTGCTTGTACTAAAGAAAATTGATGCAAGTGATAAAAACCGTGTTTCCAACGAATACCGCTGAACGCTTCCGAGCCTCTAATTGAATAATCAAAGCGAAATTGATCGCGCGGACTTAACTGGTAGTCATACTCCAGCAGTAGTCTCGCACCTAAGCCGTCGTCAACGAAATAAAAAACCGCGGGTTCAATGCGTATGCCATGTGTTTTGTGCCAAGAGTAGCGACTTTTGTGGCGAGCGCGAACAAAGACATCACCGGATGAAATACCTAAGCGTGTGTCGGTAATGTGATCGCTGTCACTGTGGTGCACAAAGCGCACCGCTGCGGCAAATGAGTCATCTTCAATTTGCGGTCGCGTATTCACCACCTCCAAGGGCAAGCTATTCAGGCTGTCTTCTTCGTCATCAGAAAAAATTAAGTCCATGCGATCTTTGAAGTGTGGCAGCTTTAGACGTACGCGAAATTTGTTATCGAGCCCTGACAAATCTCTGGCTTTGGGTTCCCAGCCCAAGCGAATTCTCGCTTTTACATCAGGGCGTTCTCGTGCATCGTCTTCATCGGTAAAGAAGCCATCAAACCAAAATGCCGAGCGAAATACGGTGTCACTGACGCGCTCGTGTAGGCTTTCCATCCAGTCTATCTCTGCCTGAGTAGGACTACCGTGAATGGTAAACTTTTCCTCTGGCTGAGCTTTTTTCGATTGCGGTTTAATGATGTCACTCTCGTTTTCAGACGAAACTTCATTAACCGGAGTCGCAGACTGTTGGGCATAGCAATAGCTTGCTGACCAAGTACCAGCAATGATCAGCCAAGTTGACAGTAATAAACGGCTCATCTTTTTCGTCATGTCTTTCATCCATTGAACAGCGATAACCACACCACAAGTGAGTCCCTTTACGTTAACGAGAATTTGGCTAATTTGAAATACCATAAAGATCAATTCGCTATAAATCTTTAGTCGGTCTGCGCGCAGTTGTGATCTGTATCATTGAAATCGCCAAGTGAAACTCGCACTTTGAGTCGGCTTGGGTATAATAGACCCTTAGCTTGTTATACACGACAGCACACCTCACCAAGATGCATCAATAGGAGCGATTTATGGGTGGTATTAGTATTTGGCAGTTGCTGATTATCGCAGTTATTGTCATTTTATTGTTTGGCACGAAGAAGTTACGTACCTTAGGTACTGACTTAGGCTCGGCAGTAAAAGGGTTTAAAAAAGCCGTATCAGATGAAAACAGTGATACAACAGCAAAAACTGACTCGTTAGACGACAATTCAGCTGCAGCAAATGTTGAAAAAACGGCTGCAGAGAAAGAAAAAGACCGCGCTTAATTTATGTTCGACATTGGTTTTTGGGAGTTAATGCTGATCGCTGTGATTGGCTTACTCGTGTTAGGCCCTGAGCGCCTACCTGTAGCAATTCGCACAGTGCGAGACTGGGTTAATGGCGTGCGCCAGTTTAGTCAGTCGGTTAAAACTGAGCTCAAAGAAGAGCTGCGCATTAACGAATTACACGAAAACCTGAAAAAAGCTGAACAAAGTGACTTTAAAAACATGTCGCCGCAAGTGGCAGAGTCACTAAAGTCACTGCAAGAAGCGGCCGACATGGTTAACCGCCCTTATCAGCAGCAGTCGCCTGATTTTGACTCCTCAACGGGGCAACCTGAATTAAGCGCACAAGTGGCGCAGACTCAACAAGATCTGCGCTCCAGCGAGCAAGTTAAGCAAAACCCTGCCCAAGAAGCGCTAACAGGTGCTTCTCCTACAATCCAAGAGAATTCAACGCCGAATGACAAACAGTCAGGCTAATTACACCTTATTTGACCATTTAATTGAACTTCGCTCGCGATTATTGCGTGCGGTGTTAAGTGTGCTGATTGTATTTTGTTGCCTTGCTTATTTCGCGCAAGATATTTACCAGTATTTGGCTGAGCCATTATTGGCGACTATGCCTGAAGGCACGCAAATGATCGCAACTGATGTCGCATCACCGTTTTTTGCGCCGTTCAAATTGACCATAGTGTTGTCAATTTTTATCGCGATGCCGTTAATTTTGTATCAAATTTGGGCATTTATTGCGCCAGGGCTATACCAGAACGAAAAACGCATGGTCGCGCCATTAATGGTGGGGAGTACTTTGCTATTTTACGGCGGTATTAGCTTTGCTTACTTTGTTGTGTTTCCCCTTGCGTTCGCATTTTTTACATCGGTAGCGCCAGAAGGCGTGACCATAGCGACGGATATCAGTAGTTACTTGGATTTTGTCCTCAAGCTATTTTTCGCATTTGGCGCGGCATTTGAGATCCCTATCGCCATTATGTTGTTGTGTTGGACAGGCTTTACCAGCCCGGATAGTTTGCGCAAAAAGCGACCGTATATTGTGGTCGCCGCATTTGTGGTGGGCATGCTGTTAACACCGCCAGACATTATTTCACAAACTTTGCTGGCAATTCCTATGCTATTGCTTTTTGAGCTGGGGTTATTGTTGGCTGCACTGTATACAAAGAAAGACGATCAAAAGAAAGACGCCGTAGAGGCCTCAGAGGAACCGTAGTGAGAAAGATTGCGTTCATGTTATCACTTGTTGTAACGAGTGTAGCGACATCAGCAAATGCTGCAACAAGCCTAGCAGAGCAGTTAATGGCTTGTCGTGGCGAAGTCGATAGTTTAAAGCGATTAGTTTGTTATGACGGTCTGGCGGCCGCGTCAAAGCAAAAGACTACAAGTCACACGACATTGCCAGCTGCTTCAACCGTTGCACCTGTTGCCAATACCACCAGCTCAGTCGTGACAACTTCTGCGCCGAAAGCAATAACGGTTAATGCTCAAGATATTTTTGGTCAAGAAGCCAAGTTCAAGTCCAACCAAGTGGATGAAGTGCGCTTTGTGATCAAGTCAGCATCGTTAACACATCGCAAAAAGTGGCGCTTTGTCTTTGAAAACGGACAAAAGTGGGAGCAAAAAGACACAGATCGCTTCGGCAAGTTTGTGGCTGGCGAAGAAGTCATTATTAAGCGCGGTGTTATGAATGCTTTTTATCTGAAAAAGCCCAGTGCTAATCGCACTATTCGAGTGAAGCGCATTAAATAACTGTTAATTATAGTGATTGATATCGGGGTTAATCTTACCAGTGAGCGATTTGATAAAGATCGCGAGCAAGTGGTTGCATCTGCCATTGATGCTGGGCTAACTCACCTATTGATCACAGGTACCACAGTCGCTGAAAGCCAACAGGCATTGGCATTAGCAAAAGCCAATAGTGACCAATTGTCGGCGACTGCCGGCGTCCACCCTCATTATGCTGATGGTGTAGACGCAAACTACCTAGATTCACTGGCTACGCTTGCCAGCAACAAGGAAGTTAAAGCAATTGGCGAATGCGGCTTAGACTTTAACCGCAACTTTTCTGCGCCAGAGCAGCAAATTAGTGTATTTCGCGAACAAGTGCAGCTCGCCAGTGAGTTGCAATTACCGCTTTTTCTTCACCAGCGAGACGCATTTGATCCGTGGTTAACGGTACTTACGCCATTTCTGGGTAAAGTACCGGCGATGGTTGCGCATTGTTTTACGGGCAACCGTGACGAGCTAAATAAATGTGTTGAACTGGGTATGTACCTTGGCATAACTGGTTGGGTATGTGATGAACGTCGCGGCGCCGCCCTGCAAGCGGCAGTGCGAGCGTTACCACTTGAGCGACTGATGATTGAAACTGATGCGCCTTATTTAACCCCGCGCACGATTCGACCGCGTCCGAAATCAAGCCGAAACGAACCTAAGTATCTGGGCTATGTGGCTGAAAAAATTGCTGAATTAAAACAAGTGAGCGTTGAAACGGTTATTCATCACAGCCGCGCAAATGCGCAAAAGGTGTTTGATTTGTGAACAAGGTTGTTTTTAAACTTATAGCGCTGTGGTGGTTTTTGGCGACCAGTGTCCTTGCCAACCATCATATCGCGATGAATACCGTATTGCCCGGCGAGCAGAAAATGCCGCCCGTAAAGCTACATTCATTACACTTAGCGCCGGTGAACATCGCGACGACGATTGACCAACTGGCAGCGGATGACAGGATCGCTTGGCAGTTGGAGAGCTCTTCACACTTGGCCATTCAACAAGGGATTAACTGGTACAAAGTCGTCGTACACAATGCGAGCCAGCAAACGGCAAGCGGCTATTTAACCCTAGGTAATGATATCGCCATTAACTCGCTTGATATCTATAGTGTGCAGCCGGGCTTTAATAGCCTAAATGCCGTTAACCAAAGCCAAACAACACGCCTTTTACCAACCAACAACAGGTTTACCGAGCTGATTTTGGCGCCAAATGAACATCGCACTTTATACATTCGACTCGCCGCAGATAATGAACTGTATCGCCCTTTAGTGGTTGAAAACGTTCACGCTTTTATGCAAAGCAGCGGTGCTCGACACTATCAAAATGCCTTTGCTGTGGGCGGCATCATTGCTATTGCTGTGATGTCATTGCTGCTTTACGTTGCCGTTCGCGACCCTGCCCTAAGTTGGCTATCTGCCTATTTTTTCTTGCGCGCCATACTGTTATCTGTGTTGGTTGGCGGTCACCTTTACTATCTGTTCCCCGAGCACCCCGAACTTCGCGGTGGTGAGTTACTTGCGTTAGTGGCCTTGAGCACCCTTGCGTTTATTTGGTTTACTATTCACTTGTTTCAACTCAAACAGCAATTACCACGGTTTGTTTACGCCGCGAAGTGGGTTTCACTCGGTTTAGTGACCATTTCCGTGTTTAGCTTTTACATGCCGCCATCTTTGATTGTGTTAGCAACAAACATATTGTTTATCAGCACGCTGGTGGTGCTTTTTTCGCTAGGGCTAGTGCTGTATCGACGTCAGCAACGGCTGGCTTTTTTATTTAGCGTTATCATGGCTGTGCAGTTTGTTTTTGGCCTGTTGATTTCACTTGGCTTGTTTTTTGATGTTTCACCGTTTAACGCTCGTGAGTCTTTGTTGATTGCCTCATTTTTGTTTAATACAACGTTAATTGTGTTTTTAATTTGCCGTATGTACTACTACCAAATGCACGATAAACAGTTAGCACAAAAAGAGGCGTTAACCAATGCGCTTGCCTCTCAAAAAGCGCAGGCGCAGCTGCTCAACTTGCAAGAAGAAAACCAAGAAGAGCTAGAGCAACGAGTGCAAGAGCGCACACTAGAGCTGAATATCGCGCTTAATGAACTTGAAGAACTCAACCGCGAGCTTGAACAAAAGAATACCATTGACGAGCTCACGGGATTATACAATCGTCGCTTTTACGACCAGCGAATTTTAGCGGAATATCGCCGCAGCAAACGCAATTTAACACCGCTGAGCTTAGTGGTGATTGACCTCGACTTCTTTAAACGAGTGAACGACAAATTTGGACACATTGCCGGCGATCAGTGTTTGAGTTGGCTCGCACAGCACATTAAACAAAGTTTGAAGCGCAGCACCGATGTGGGCTGTCGCTATGGTGGCGAAGAATTCTGTTTGATTTTGCCTGATACTGATCAAAATGGCGCAATCGCGCTTGCTGAGGAACTGCGAAAAGCGGTGCAATCGTTCGACTTTGTTTATCAAGGCGAGTCAATTTCACTTACCGTAAGCTGTGGTGTTGCCACCTACACGCAACAAGAAAACATAGCGCCGACACATATTTTTTGTGCGGCTGACAAGGCCTTGTATCAAGCAAAACGTCAAGGCCGAAACCAAGTTAACAGCCAAGATATTTCCCCCGATTTATTGATTCAGGAGCACTCTCATGACTAATGCCTTTGGCCAGTACCCTGCTCGCCGTATGCGCCGTATGCGCAAAGATGATTTCTCACGCCGCTTAATGGCTGAGCACCAACTGACAGTGAATGACTTAATTTATCCCGTATTTGTGCTAGAAGGTGAAAACCAGCGCGAAGTTGTCGAATCCATGCCTGGTGTTGAGCGCAAGAGCATCGATTTATTGCTTGAAGAGGCTAAGGAACTCGTCGAACTTGGTGTGCCAGCCGTTGCTTTATTCCCAGTGACACCGCAAGCACATAAATCACTAATGGCAGAAGAGGCCTATAATCCTGATGGCTTAGCGCAACGTGCTGTTCGCGCCTTAAAAGCCGCTTATCCAGAGTTAGGCGTGATCACCGACGTCGCACTTGATCCGTTTACAACCCATGGTCAAGACGGCATTATTGATGACGATGGGTATGTTATCAATGAAGTCACTAAAGACATTCTGGTTAAGCAGGCCTTGTCGCATGCTCAAGCTGGTGCTGATGTTGTCGCGCCATCAGACATGATGGACGGTCGCGTTGGCGCGATTCGCGAAGCACTGGAAGCGGCAGGACATTTCAACACCCGTATTCTTGCTTACTCTGCCAAATATGCGTCTAACTATTACGGCCCGTTCCGCGATGCTGTCGGCTCTAGCGGTAACTTAAAAGGTGGTAATAAATATACCTATCAAATGGACCCTGCAAACAGCAATGAAGCCATGCATGAAATTGCTCAAGATATTGCCGAAGGTGCGGATATGGTGATGGTTAAGCCGGGTATGCCGTATTTGGATATTGTGCGCCGCGTCAAAGATGAGTTTGCGGTGCCGACATACGCTTATCAAGTGAGTGGTGAATACGCCATGCACATGGCGGCCATTCAAAATGGCTGGTTGGCAGAAAAACCGTGCGTCATGGAAGGCTTATTGGCGTTTAAACGCGCTGGAGCCGATGGCATTTTGACTTATTTTGCCAAGCAAGTTGCTCGCTGGCTAAAAGAAGAAAGCTAGGCTTTTCAGTAGATAGCAGTCAATCAGATACCCGATCACCGGATAGGTGGTCGGGTTATTTTTTAGCAAGATCCCGTCACTAACTATTCTTCCTAACGCTCTCAATCAATTAGCAGACAATCGTTAAATCAAGATCCAGCGCGGTCAGCTGTTCATTTTCGTGCAGTAATTCATCGCTGATTAAGGGGTGAGCTTCCAGCCATTGACTGGGTAAGCATAAGTTAATCATTTTTCCGTCAACACTGGTGTGGTATTGGGGCAATACATCGTCTTTGCGGCGGCGACACAAGATAATCGCGAGTCTGAGAATCGCCAATAATCGCCGCGCGGTGACCGTGTCGGTAATGGCTAGTTCGGCCATCGCATTAGCCGGAATATCACCTTTAGCTAAGCCGACTAAACTCACGATAAACTGCCTTTCCGTTTGATCAAAGCCCGGTAAATCAGCGTGTTGCAAAATATAGGCACCATGGCGTTGATGATACTTGTATGACAGCAATAACCCCACTTCATGCAGCTGACAGGCACAATTGAGCAGCTGCTTTAAGTTACCATTACTCAGCTGCCATTGGCTCGCGTAACAAGCGAATAAATGCATGGCTTGTTGGCTTACGCGCTCAGCGTGAGCAACATCAATATGGAATCGCTCCACCAAGGAATCTACCGTGCGGGTGCGAATATGCTGGGAACGCATATCGGGCAGCATTTCGTATAGTAAGCCTTCGCGAAGTGCACCGCTTGATAGCTGTAGGGTTTTTACTTCAAAGGTTTCAAATAAGGCGATGAGTATGGCAAGACCACTGGCCAATACCGGCGAACGCTCGCTGGACAGGCCAGCAATTTGAATATTATTTACTGCGCCCGCGCTGAGCAGTTGTTGCTTCACTTCTTGCATAAAAGCTAGAGTGATGATCGCCGGCCGACTTTGATGCATCAATAGTTCAGCCAGTGCCTGCATAGTGCCAGAGCCGCCCAAGGTTTGCTGGCCGATAAACTCTTGGTATTGAGCGATATAAGGCAATAACTGAGATTTTGCTTCGGCAATGGCTTTGCTAAAACCTGCATCGGTAATCTTGCCATCGCGAAAGAAGGCTTGGTTAAACGTCACACAGCCCATATTCAGGCTAATGGCGTGGTGAATATTAAAATTTTCACCGGCGATGATCTCAGTGCTGGCACCACCAATATCAAATACGAGCTTTTGCGCACTGCATTCGCTGGTATGAGCGACACCAAGATAGATACGCTCGGCTTCTTCGATACCTGAAAGTAACCTGACTGGCTGTTTTAATATGTGCTCAGCTCGGTTAAGAAACAGATCGGCATTGTTGGCAATGCGCAACGTCGCGGTGGCGACAATGCGAATGTTTTCTGGCGCAATATCTTGCAAACGCTCTGCAAAAAAGCTTAAACACTCCAGCCCACGACCAATCGCTTCTTCTGAGAGGTTACGCTGGTCGTCTAAGCCTGAGGCAAGGCGCACTTTGCGTTTTACTTTATCAACCGTTTGTACGCCGTCTGCTACCAACCGAGTAATCAACATATGAAAGCTGTTGGAGCCCAAATCAATAACCGCATAAAGAGGGCTAGGTGCGGCGTACTGCTGGTTTTTCATTGCCTATCGACGTCCGTTTCGCGCTCTGTTTTGGCCACCGTTATGAGGTTTATGACGACGATGACGCGGTTTGGGCTTAGGTAGATCGGTAAGCAGTGCGCCAGGGTCGTATTTGCTCACGGGCAAGGTGTGACCTATGTAGTTTTCGATGGCGGGTAAGTTAAAGACGTAGTCTTCACAGGCAAAGCTAATGGCGTGACCTGTCGCCCCTGCACGCCCGGTACGGCCGATACGGTGCACATAGTCTTCAAAATCATCCGGTAAGTCGTAGTTAAAAACGTGCGTTACGGCCGGAATATGTAGTCCACGCGCGGCAACATCAGTGGCCACCAGAATGTCTAAATGCCCTTTGGTGAATTGCTCCAGAATTTTCAGGCGCTTTTTCTGCATGACATCGCCAGTTAATAAGCCAACCCGCACTTTATCGGCATCAAGGTGGGCGAAAATGCTGTCACACATGTGCTTGGTATTGGCAAAAACAATGGCTTTTTCCGGCCACTCTTCTTCCACTAAGGTTTGCAATAAGGCCATTTTGTCATCGTTTGATGGGTAAAATAGCTCTTCGGTGATTCGGGTATTGGTTTTTTGCTCTGGCGCTACTTCGACACTGACTGGGTCGTTCATGTGCTCAAATGCCAGCTCTTTCACGCGGAACGACAAGGTTGCTGAAAACAGCATATTCAAGCGCTCAGTGGCTGCTGGCATTTTGCGGAACATGTAGCGAATGTCTTTGATAAAGCCCAAGTCGAACATGCGATCAGCTTCATCAAGGACGACCACTTCAATATGATTGAGTTGATAAACACCTTGTTTAAAGTAGTCAATCAGTCGGCCGCAAGTACCAATTAAAATATCGACCCCTTGTTCCAACTCTTGGCGTTGAGATTCATAACCCTCGCCCCCATATACCACACCAAGGCGCAAGCCTGTGCTTTTTGCCATGGCTTTCGCATCGTTGTGAATTTGAATGGCCAACTCGCGAGTCGGTGCCATGATAAGGGCACGGGGCTGATTGTGATCAACTTTGCCTTTTTGCAGCAAGTGGTGAAAAGTCGCAGACAAAAATGCGATGGTTTTACCTTCGCCAGTTTGTGCTTGACCCGCGATATCTTTACCGTCAAGTAGTACAGGTAGGGATTTAGCTTGGATATTGGTGCAGTGCTCAAAGCCCATAGCTTCGAGGCCTGTAACGACTTGCTTGGCAAGCCCAAGGTCGGCGAACTTGGTTTCAGTTAAATGTGTTTTTTTCATGCAGCAAGCTTAACAGGTTATCAAACGTTAAAAAATGATTGATAACAGGAAAACACCAAAAACGAACAATTTTACCGAGCAATTTTTACACATGAGACAAATTGCACTTGGTATAATAAAAAACTCTATCGAATTATTCGCATAACTGTATCAGCAAGGTATACTCTTGCTCGTATAGCCGCAAGGTATCTAGTAACGGAGAAAAAAATGAGCGATAAAATACTTCAGCTAACAGATGACAGCTTTGACACTGATGTAATCAACGCGTCAGGTTTAGTATTGGTTGATTTTTGGGCTGAATGGTGTGGTCCTTGTAAAATGATTGCCCCACTACTTGACGATATTGCGCAAGAGTATGAAGGTCAGCTTACCGTTGGTAAATTAAACATCGACCAAAACGCAGGTACGCCACCTAAGTATGGTATCCGTGGTATCCCAACGTTATTACTCTTCAAAGATGGTAACATTGCTGACACTAAAGTTGGCGCCTTATCAAAAACTCAATTAAAAGAGTTTATTGACGCTAACTTATAAGCGACAAACGACAAGCTCAGCCAATGCTGAGCTTTTCTTTTTCTGCGCATAGACGCGCTCAAAAAAACCACTGAATCATAAGAATTAACAAGGCACTTACTTTACCTAGCAACGTTTTAATGCTAACTTTAGCCCTGTAATAACACATATCTAAACCCTATTCTTACGTCCTAACACTGCCAGCAGGCAACACACAACAACATTTTATTGTTTAAGAACATCTACTATGAATCTTACTGAACTCAAACAGAAGTCTATCAGCGAATTGGTTGCGTTAGCCGAGTCGATGAAGCTTGATAATCTTGCTCGTAACCGTAAACAAGACATTATTTTCGCGATTTTAAAAGCCCACGCTAAAAGCGGTGAAGATATTTTCGGTAGCGGTGTGTTGGAAATTTTACAAGACGGTTTTGGCTTCTTGCGTTCTGCAGACTCTTCATACCTTGCTGGCCCAGATGATATTTATGTATCACCTAGCCAAATTCGCCGTTTTAGCTTGCGCACGGGTGACACCATTCAAGGTAAGATTCGTCCACCAAAAGATGGTGAGCGCTACTTTGCGTTACTTAAAGTTAATGAAGTTAACTTTGACAAGCCAGAAAACTCTCGCAACAAGATTTTATTCGAAAACTTAACGCCAGTTCACTGTAACTCGCGCATGGTCATGGAGCGTGGTAACGGTTCGACGGAAGATATTACGGCACGTGTGTTAGACCTAGCCTCGCCAATCGGTAAAGGTCAGCGCGGTTTGATTGTGGCACCGCCAAAAGCGGGTAAAACTCTTTTACTGCAAAATATCGCGCAAAGTATTGCTCATAATCACCCTGAGTGTGAGCTAATGGTTCTACTGATTGATGAGCGCCCAGAAGAAGTCACGGAAATGCAGCGCCTGGTGAAAGGTGAAGTGGTTGCTTCAACGTTTGACGAGCCAGCTAGCCGTCACGTACAAGTAGCCGAAATGGTGATTGAAAAAGCTAAGCGTTTAACTGAGCACAAGAAAGACGTGGTGATTTTACTTGATTCAATTACCCGTTTAGCACGTGCCTACAACACGGTAATTCCATCGTCAGGTAAAATCCTTACTGGTGGTGTTGATGCGAATGCCTTACACCGCCCTAAGCGTTTCTTCGGTGCCGCACGTAATATCGAAGAAGGTGGTAGCTTAACCATTATTGCTACGGCGCTAGTCGATACCGGGTCAAAAATGGATGAAGTTATTTACGAAGAATTTAAAGGTACAGGTAACATGGAACTGCACCTATCTCGTAAAGCTGCTGAAAAACGCGTATTCCCAGCGATTCACTTTAACCGCAGTGGTACCCGCCGCGAAGAGTTACTGACCAAACAAGATGAACTTCAAAAAATGTGGATTTTACGTAAGATTGTTCACGAAATGGGTGAAATTGATGCCATGGAGTTCTTGATTGATAAGTTGGCGATGACCAAAACCAATGATGAATTCTTCGACTCGATGAAGCGTAAGTAATTTCAATCGATACGAAAAACACCGGCCTAGCCGGTGTTTTTGTTTATGCGCTTTTATTTGTGCTTCTTTTGAATGTTTATTGGTGAGCACAATTTGCAATAGTATGTTCCTATGAATAGTTTCACTGTGTTGCCCTGTAGATTTATTGCTGTGCTCCTGATCATCTGGCCGATATGGGCGGTAAAGGCTGATAACGCGACATCAGAGCGTATTGACGTGCTAGTTGAAGACGCTTACCCGATGCAATATATGGAGCGTGGTAACTATTTAGGGCCAATCGCAGAGCAGGTCATCAAACTGTTGGCAAAAGCTGATATAGAGGAATACCAGTTTACGCTTATCCCTTGGCCGCGCGCCGTCGTGATGGCCAAAAACAAACCCAATACCTTGATTGTTGGCTTAGCACGAATACCACAGCGAGAGCAAGATTACCTATGGGTAACGCCCGTTGTCAGGCTTGACTATCAGTTTTACAGTACGGCAACCATCCTGCAGGAGCAGACGATTGACGAAGACACAGTAAAGTCTATGCGCATCGGCACGGTGATCAATAGTATGCTAGATCAGCATTTACGATCGCAAGGCTTTACCCAAGTACAAGCGGTCCCTTATGCAGAGCAGAACTTTGATAAACTGATCAACCGTCGCATTGACGTCATTCCCGCCAGTAGCCGCGATTTTATGGCTTCTTGTCGTATTGTCAGACATGACTGCCATCGCTTTGTGCCAGTCTTACCGATAGATTTACCCACTAAAACCCTGTGGTTAGCGGCAAGTAAAACCACAGAGAAACACTTGATAGAGCGATTACACCTCGCCGCTAAGTCTATTGAACCTTAATTTTTTGATAGTAGCCGTCAAAGATCAATTGCCAAGTGTCTCCTTTATCTTGGCTAGCTTGCCAGCGCTGATTGACACGCCCATCGTCAAGCAGCCGCCAACTCACCTTATTAATAGTGGCTTTGCCCCCTTGGTTTATTCCATTACCAGTCAAGGTCATCACACCATCACTAAAACGGCCGTTTAATTGCAGTAAAGCCCCGCTGCTATCTATCCAAGTTTGATGCCACTGCTGTGTTTGTCGCTCATAGATATTGAGGCTCTTTCCCTCAAAACCTGTTGGGGATTGGTATTCTTCCAAAATACCGCAGCCACCGTTAATCAAAGAAATTTTGCTGTGACTGACTTGCTTGTTTGCACTGTTAGTCACCTGCTACTCACCGAGCCAAAAATCAAATTGGCGGTAGGCGTTGTCGTCACAAGCCATGGCTGAGTGCGCGGACAAACTGACTAAAAAGGCGAATATTTTTCTGGTCATAGTGTGCCTTAGTTTCGTAGTAGGCTGTTTGTACCAATAGGTATAAGGTTAGCAGTGTTTAGCTATTTACCGCTTAAACAATTCCCTACTAGCCATTTGCCATCTCGGCATTTGTTATCTAGTCATGGCGAGTACTTGCCTTGCAGGTTATAATATCAGCACTATTTTTGAGCAATATTTAATATGAAATACAGCGATTTA
Source organism: Thalassotalea euphylliae (assembly GCF_003390335.1). Classification (NCBI taxonomy): domain Bacteria; kingdom Pseudomonadati; phylum Pseudomonadota; class Gammaproteobacteria; order Alteromonadales; family Colwelliaceae; genus Thalassotalea; species Thalassotalea euphylliae. The sequence continues at coordinate 4,709,393 of NZ_QUOU01000001.1, read as the reverse complement.
CGCGACTTTATTAAGCAGCTGGAAAAAATTGGTCAGCTCAAACGCATCAAGCAGCCAATTTCTACTGAGTTGGTGATGACTGAAATCAGCGATCGAACCTTGCGAGCGAAAGGCCCTGCCTTGTTGTTCGAAAACCCCATTGGTTTTGATATGCCCGTATTGACGAACTTATTTGGCACGCCTGAGCGGGTGGCATTGGCGATGGGACAAGAAAACGTCAGCGCGCTGCGCGATGTTGGCCAATTGTTGGCAACATTAAAAGAGCCTGAGCCACCAAAAGGTTTTAAAGACGCACTTGATAAACTGCCGTTGTACAAGCAAGTGCTCAATATGCCGACCAAGGTCGTGAAAAAAGCAGAGTGCCAGCAAGTTGTCATGTCGGGCGACGCAGTTGATCTCACTAAGTTACCTATTCAGCACTGCTGGCCGGGCGACGCGGCCCCGCTCATTACTTGGGGGCTAACCATTACGCGCGGCCCTCATAAAGAGCGCCAGAACCTTGGCATCTATCGCCAACAGCTATTAGGCAAGAACAAGTTGATTATGCGTTGGTTGTCACATCGAGGTGGTGCCATTGACTTTCAAGAGTTTAAGAAAGCGAACCCTGGCGAAAATTACCCCGTTTCTGTCGCGCTTGGCGCCGATCCCGCGACTATATTAGGGGCTGTAACACCCGTTCCTGATACCTTATCTGAGTATGCTTTTGCGGGCTTGTTACGCGGCAGCAAAACACAAGTGGTGAAAAGTATTAGTAATGACCTGCAAGTGCCAGCAACCGCTGAAATCGTGCTTGAGGGTTATATCGCGCCTGATGAAACCGCACCTGAAGGCCCTTACGGTGATCACACGGGATACTACAATGAAGTAGATGAATTCCCCGTGTTTACTGTGACACACGTGACCATGCGTGAAAATCCGATTTATCACAGTACCTACACTGGCCGTCCGCCCGATGAACCCGCCATTCTTGGAGTTGCACTCAACGAAGTGTTTGTGCCGATTCTGCGCAAACAATTCCCCGAAATTGTCGATTTTTATTTACCACCCGAAGGGTGTTCGTATCGCCTAGCGGTCGTCACCATGAAAAAGCAGTACCCTGGGCATGCAAAGCGGGTGATGATGGGCGTTTGGTCGTTTCTGCGCCAATTTATGTATACCAAGTTCGTGATTGTTTGTGATGACGACATCAATGCGCGTGATTGGGAAGATGTTATTTGGGCGATTACTACGCGTATGGATCCAAGTCGTGATACCCTGTTGGTGGATAACACGCCGATCGACTATTTAGATTTTGCTTCGCCAGTTTCTGGCCTAGGTTCAAAAATGGGGATGGATGCGACCAATAAGTGGCCAGGAGAAACTGACCGCGAATGGGGCGAGCCAATTGTGATGGATGACGCCGTGAAGCAACAAGTCGATGAAATATGGCAAGAATTGGCGATAGTCCCGAAAGCCTCCAAATAAATGACATAAGAGAAAGATTGTAGATGAATACCATTGAGTGTCGAATTGAACAAATCGTTAACTTAACCCCGTATGTTTATAAAGTGCTGTTGGCACCTAGTCAGCCAGTTGAATTTAAACCTGGTCAGTACTTAAACCTCGTGATGGCAGAAGACGACAAACGCGCGTTTTCCATTGCCAGCGCGCCACACCAGCCATTAATTGAATTGCAAATTGGCGCATTTGGTGAAGACAGCTATGCGATGCAAGTTATCGACAAGTTAAAAAATAGCGACACCATTGCGATAGAGGCGCCGATGGGTAACGCTTACTTGCGTGAAGAAAGTGATCGCCCGTTATTATTGATGGCGGGCGGCACGGGCTTCTCTTACATCAAATCTATGTTTGAGCATTTAGCTGAGCAAGCGAGCGATCGTTCACTTGTGGTTTACTGGGGGCTGCGAACACTCGATGCCTGCTATGAGTTAGAGCAAACCAAAGCGATTGTTGAGTCGTTACCCAATGCCCGTTTTGTGCCAGTGATTGAACAAGCGGAAGCTTCTTGGCAGGGGAAATCTGGCTTAGTACATCAAGCGGTAATGAGCGATATCACCAGCCTTGAAGCTTATGATATCTACCTCGCGGGTCGCTTTGATATGGTGGGCATTGTGCGCACCGATTTTGTTGAGCACGGCGCAAATATCGACCATATGTATGCCGACGCTTTTGCGTTTATCTAAATGCACAGCGTCTGTAAGCGCACAAGGTATTTTGTCTCTTTAGCCCAAGGCTTGCTATGTCTGAGCTAAAGGCTTTATTAACCAAAGTGCTTTGATGTTCAGTTGGCGACGCTAGTGCTTCGCCAACTGTCTTCTAATCGCTTTTCAACAGCCCGCGAAAAGTCTGCTAACTGCTGGTATCGTCAGCCACTGTTCGGTCTCGAATAACAACACGGTTTCTGCCATTATCTTTGGCTTGATACAAACAAGCATCCGCCACCTTCACCCAATCGACGATATTGACGGCAAATTTTGCTTGCGCGATAACGGCACCAAAACTGGAACTTGTGTTAATGGTATTCCCGCTGGCATCGGTTACTGCTAGTGCGGCAATACTGCATCGCAGTGCTTCCAATTTATCGGTAAGTGCCACTGGTGAGATATAAGGGGCGACAATCACAAACTCTTCACCACCAAAGCGCGCAACTATGTCTGTTTCACGGCTAAAGGCTTGCCTGATCAGTGCCGCAACCGCCACCAGCACTTTGTCACCAGTTAAATGACCATAAGTGTCATTGAGGCGTTTAAAGTGATCTAAGTCGAGCATTACGACTGCCATATTAGCATCGCTGCGTTGTGCGGCTTTTTGCATTAGCTCAAAGTGGCTATCGAGATAATGGCGGTTATATACTTTGGTTAAACCATCAATACGCGCTTGTGCTTTGAGTTGCTGGTTGGCTTGATTAAGCTCTTGCGTGCGTTCTTGCACTTTAATTTCGAGCTGTTGTTGGTGCTCTTTGACCGAGCGCTTATTCGACTTTAATTCCTCGTAAAGCTGCTCAATTTCAATCGCCGCCACTTGATAAAGGGGCGTAAATTCTGTGATCGCTTTATTGTCGTACTTGTTTACTTGCTTCATGATAAAGCGCAATGGTCGCGTGATACGGCTACCAAAGCGATGTGCAATTAAGCTGGTCAGCAACAAGGTCAGCATTAAGCTGAAAAATATCACTAAGTACTCTCGCTCTATCTCACGTATCGTCAGTTGGTAGTCAACTAGGGTATAGACTTTCCAGCCACTGCTCGCGGTGCTTTGTGCATAGGCAAACTGTTTGTTTGGCAGGGTTTCAACAATTAAACGATCTTGAATTGATGAGTCCACCACCCGTTGCACGTCAAACAAATACAGTGGCTCTAAGTTAAGAGAGGGGTGTGCATAAATGATATTGTCGTGTTGATCAGTGACCACGACCTTGAGTGTCTCAGCGCCAAGCTTAGCTTGGGTCAGTCGGCCAATAAAGCTTAAATCAACCGAACCTTCGACGATACCAAGGGCATTAGTGGGCTGTCTCACATCGAAAATAGGTGTACTGATAGCAACAATAGTGTCTGTGCCAAATCCTCTGCCTTTGAACACTGGTGACATATAAAGTGACTGGGTGAGCATTGCTTGTTGAAAATAATCGCGATCGGCAACGTTCATATCACCGCTAAGTGACAATAAGTGCTGCGGGCTAGCATGAATAACATCGGCGTTACTGTTGGTAATCAACATGGTAATAAAGCCGCTGTAGCTTTGATGGACTTGCTCAAGAGACGTTTGCCATTGACTCGCTGGCACAGCGCTAAGCCACTGAGCGGCAAGTGCGATAGCACTTTTCTGGTTCTTGAGTGAAATGTCGATCATTTCAGCAAATTTTTCCGAGCGATCTTCAAGCGTTGTTTCAATAATATTTTGTGCTTTGACGATCAAATCGCGACTGATAAACAAGGTCGTTGACGTGAGGGCCATCGTCGTCATCAGTACAATCGCGTAGTTCAATTGATGCTTTAATTTGCGTTTCAATGGCGGCTGTTGTGACCAGCTGGCGTTCAAGCGATCGCTTAACAAGAACGCAATTAAACAGCCAATGGTGCCGTAGATAATGGCATTAAAGCCTTGTTTTAGTGCAATGAACAGCCAGTAAACAGTCCCTTGATCGACGCCTAGCCAAACAATTAACCCCGTTAGTGGCATACCAATAACACACCAGTAAGCAATGTCGGCGAATAATACGTAGACACCCCTACCGCGCAAGTAGGCTATGGTTAGCGCTTCCAAGCCAAAGGTTAAGAAAGCAAAGGGATGCCCCCATGTAAAATACAAGGGAGTGGCTGTCATCAAAGCCGTTAGCAATGCCCATTGCGGCTTTAGACACATGGCTGCAATGATCACCATTGCATTGCCTAAGATTAATTCGACTTCCGGTAGAAAAGGGAAGGTGAAAGTGTTGAGAGTAGCACCCAATACACCGAGCAGCAGGGCTACCCATATTGGCTGAAATGAGCGCTCCGTGGTGTATTCTTGCGTCGAAGTATTAGGTACTGCTGTCATTCGGTTACAAGCTTATTAATAGCTCAGCTGCTTGTTGATGTTTTCCTTGTTGGCTGAGTGCGCGGGCAAATCCTTTCGCATCAATATGACTCATTGGCGTTTGGCCTGCGGCAATGCTGTTAAACGCGCGCTCGGCAAGGGGCCACTGCTGATCACTCAGCGCGAAGTGACCCAAACAACTTAACCAGAAGTGGTTGTGTTGGTCTTTTTGCAAGTGTTGCTGGGTCGCTTTGATGAGTTCAGTTGGCTGCGCCAAGGCCAGTGTTTTAATTTGGTTAATAAGCACAGTGTTCTGCCCTTTTTTTACCACAGGCAGTAGTAACTGGTTTAATGGCTCAGCAAGCTGATGCTTAGCAAGGACTTGGCAATAGGCAGAGACAATATCGTTGTCTTGTTTCAGTTTGCGCCCTAGACTTTGCCAATAATCAACCAGTGCTTGTGCACTTTTTTCATACACTAGCTGTTCAAACTGACCGAAATAAGCTTGGTGTTGCCATTTTCCGACTTGTGTACTGGTAATCGCTTTTTGCTTTTTAGCTTTTGCGATAAATGTAATGGCATGCTCAAAACGCTGTTCAGCGATACTCAAGTTAATTTCGTGGGCAAGTATGCGGTGATCATGACCAATATGAGTGTGATAAGTATCGAGTAATTCGCGCGCTTTTTGCCACTGTTGCTGCGCCATCAAAATATCGAGCTGTACTAAGATGCTTTCAATGCCATGCTCTTTCACGCTTTGCCCTTGGTGGTCAGCAAGTTGCAAATAGCGCTCGGTATTTACTTCGTTGCTTTGCTCGTGAGCGGCTTTAGCCGCCACTAAATAGGCGGTCATTGGCGACTGGCTTTTATCTGCGCTGCTAGCGAGTAACTTTTCCGCCTCTTCGTGATGGCCCAATAGATAAGCGGCAATGCCCTTTCGATAATCGCGTTCACTGCGGCGTTTGCTGGCAAAGGCAAGCTTGTGCCAAGTACCTGTGCCAACCTTGATACCACCGCGCAGTACTTTCAGTAAAAACATCAAGGTAATAAAAAGTACGACTAATGCAAAAACGGCGGTAACGACGGTTGATTCTATAGTTAAATCACCCATGGCAATGAGTATGTAGCCCTTTTCGCCAATCAGCATTGGGCTGAGCGCGATGGCAACAAGCACCAGTAGTGCAATAACAATCAATTTGATCATAGGGTTGCTCCATTGATTTTTTGCTCGTTGTCGTCAGCGGCTTCTGCATCAGCTGACGGTTTAGGGGCGATATCAACGGGGGCTAGCGGCGTCGCAGCCGGGTTTTGTGCAAGTCGGCTAATGGCGCGGTACGATTCCAGCTTGTTCGGCAGTGATAGGCTGACCACTTGATTGCGCAGCTCAGTTATCGTTTGCTGGAAGTTAGTGACCGCAAGCGACTCCATATCGAAGTATTCGCTAACCCAAGCATTCACTTTATTGAGCGACTCTTGGTATAAGGCTTTTTTGTGTTGGCTCGTCGCCCACTGCGCTAATTGCAATTTCAGTTGTAAATTTTGGCGCAGATGATTTTGCTGCTCAGGGCTTAGCAGCGCCTCCACGTTGCTAGCACGGCGTTTAACAGTGAAGAAATAACTGGCAATTTTTTGCCAAGTTTTACTGAGGTTTTCGCGCCAGTCTGCAATATCTTCCGACAAGGTTAAGTCTGGCGCTGCTGTAGTTGGTGTTGGTAGATGTGCCATGGCAATTGGCAGTGCATCAATCTGCTCGGTCAGCCCCATTAAGGTTAAAATCACATCATCGGTTGCCAATTCGGGTAACAGGTTTAAGGCCGCGATATCTTGGCTGATCAGCTTGCGCACTGGCAGATATTCGGGGTTTTTCGTGGTTTTGAGTTTGTCGTCAGCTTCATTCAGTAGGCGAATTGCCAGTTGTGCATCTTGCTCTAACCACAAGGAGCGGCTGGCAACGCGGATAAGGTATTCCGCTTCTTTTACTTGCCACGGCGCACTATTATTTTGTTGTAGGCTTTGGGTTAGTGTGCGCAGCTGTGCCAGCTCGGTTTGCACTGGGCTCAGTGCCGGACTTAATGCTTGCTCTGCCAATTGCGGCACTTGCGCTAGCGCGGTCTCTTGCTGGCGGGTCAGTGTGGCTTGTTGTTGATTGAGCGCTTGTTGTAAGTTTTGCTCAGTGGCTGAAAGTTGTAATTGATGAGACTGCTGAACCTCAGCGCGCAATGTCTTGTGTTGCTCCATCAGCCAAAAGTAGCCACCACCAAGGCCGGCAATTGCCCCCACCGATAATACTAAAGCGAGTGCGCCTACTTTTGAAATGCCTTGTTTGGGTGGTTTTGCTGGCGGCGTCTTGGGGGCTGTACTCGCTGTTTTATTTGCTGCTTTTTTCGCTGGTGAGCTTAGCTTTGCTGATGATTCAAGTTCAGCTTTGTCAGCCTTAGGGGACGTTGTGTTAGCGGGCTTTGTCTTTGATGGCTTGGTATTCTTAGCTGCCGATTCTGGCGTCGTGTTATCTGTCATTTGTTCGTTCCAATTGATTCAGCGTTTTCATTATCGCTTGATCGCTCGCACCTTGGGTGCAGACAACCTGTTGCAGTCCATATCTCCGAGCAGTATCAGCAATACGCTCGCTGGCGACAAGCCATAAGCATGTGTTTTGCCAGAAATTATCTTTGTCTTGTGGATGCGATACATTTTGAGTTAATTGCCATGCGCTTTCAAGTAATGCCTGACTGGTCACTATAATGCCTGTCACCCCCTGTTCACGCCATAGGCAGGCTTGACGCTGATCAAACTCCAGCCACTGGCGATAATAACTTTCGAAATAGCGAACATTCGCACCGCGCATAATCAATTCATTCGCCAGCAGTTCGCGGCCACCATTGCCGCGAATGATTAAAATATTGCGGTTCGATACCTTCGCCAGTGCGGGTAGCGCCAACATCCCTTCGCTGTCATGCTGAGTTGGGCAAATCACCTGTGTGATGCCCGCTTGTATCAGGGCTCCTTGCGTTGCATTGCCAACCGCGATAACGGTTTTAGCAGCCCACTGTGGCAAAGGTAATATCTGATTCGCCCATTCGACTGCCGCCTTGCTGACGAAGATTAATATCTCTGGAGAATGTTCGCTAAGTAACTGAGAGAGTGTTTGTTGGCTACTGCCTGCTTGGTAGGTAAACAATGGCTGGCAAAAGGTTTGATAGCCAGCGCGTTGCAGTTGCTGGGCAAGCTGCTCTGCTTGAGGTGCTGGGCGAGTAATCAGCAGCTTAGCTTGGTGCCGCTCATTACTCGCTTTTTTGCTTGGCGGGTGGTCTATGTTAGTCACCGTAAACTTGCTGAAGAATGCGCTTCGCGCCTAAGCCAAGCAGGGTGTCGGCAAGCTTTTGGCCAATCGCCTCGGCGTGTTCAATACTGCCTGTGATCTCACTTTCGATGATTTCACTGCCGTCGACCGAGCCAACTAAACCGCGCAAGTAGAGTTCGTCGTCTTCAATAATGGCATAGCTGCCGATGGGGACTTGGCAGCCACCTTCAAGCGCTCGGTTCATCGCGCGCTCTGCTAATACGCGTACGCGAGTTTCTTGGCATTCAAGTGGTGCAAGCAATTGCTTTATTGTTTCATCATCCGTGCGGCATTCAATACCCACCGCACCTTGGCCGTTGGCGGGTAACATTTGCTCTGGTTCGATAAAGGCCTTGATGCGCTCAGGCATTGCTAATCGAATTAAGCCCGCTGATGCTAAAATAATCGCATCGTATTCGCCGTCATCAAGTTTCTTCAAACGCGTATTGACGTTACCGCGCAGATCGCGAATCTCTAGGTCAGGGCGCTGCGATTTCAGCTGACATTGGCGGCGTAAGCTTGAGGTGCCGACAATGGCGCCTTTAGGCAGTTTGTCAATGCTGGCGTATGTGTTCGACACAAACGCGTCACGCGGGTCTTCACGCGGACAAATAACTTCTAATCCCAAACCTTCTGGGAAGTCCACTGGCACGTCTTTCATCGAGTGCACGGCAATGTCCGCACGGCCTTCGAGCATCGCCACTTCCAGCTCTTTTACGAATAAGCCTTTACCGCCGACCTTTGCTAATGGGGTATCCAAAATGATGTCGCCCTTGGTGGTCATCGGCACTAATTCAACGGTGATATCTGGGTGGAAGTGCTCTAATTGAGCTTTGACGTATTCCGCTTGCCATAGGGCTAAGGCACTTTTGCGGGTTGCAATTCTTACTGTGGTCATGGTGATCTCTTACGACTGAGTTCTGTGGGCTTAGCGCTTACGGTTGCGTTAAGGTAATGTCGGCTTCTGCCTGTTTGGCAACGGCGGCAGACAAAAACTGCCAAAATTCGTCGCCGGCACGTTTATCGCGCCATTGGTCATTGTCTAAGACAAAATGGTGACCGTTGAACTTGGTAGCAACCCAAATTTCATGCAGTGGCGCTTGCTTGTTGATGATAATTTTACTGCCGTTTTTAAATGCCAAAGTCAACATCCCACCGACACCTTCGTAATCAATGTCTGTGCCGCAGTCTTCAATGGCTTCTTCTACTGCGAGTAATAACTCGTCAGCAATGAAATTGTATTGGCTATCGTTCATTTATCAGATCCAAGAGTGATAACACTTGTATTTGTTGATGTGCATGTGCGTATAATACCAGTCACATGCCGTAATACCAGCGTATTACCTTAATTTTTGCCTGCTAACTTATTAAAAAATGAAAACAAAACTTAACCGAATTTTTGCCTGTTTTTTTGTGCTTGCTGTACTTGCTGGTTGTGGTTTAAAAGGGCCACTTTATCAAACCCCAGAGCAGCCTGAACAAGAGCAGCCAGCGTCGGATGCAGGAGCAAACTAGTGGATTATTTTAACTATCAAGGTGATGCTTTGTATGCCGAGGGCTGCGCGGTCGCTTCGCTGGCGAACGAGTATCAAACACCGCTTTATGTCTATTCAAGAGCGACAATAGAGCGCCACTGGCATGCTTTCGACCAAGCCGCAGGTGAGCTCCCTCATTTGGTGTGCTATGCGGTCAAAGCGAACAGCAACTTGGCCGTATTGAACGTGATGGCGCGTTTAGGCTCGGGCTTTGATATTGTCTCTAAAGGTGAGCTGGCACGCGTAATTGCTGCTGGTGGCGATCCCGCGAAAGTGGTTTTTTCCGGCGTTGGCAAAACGTCTGATGAAATCGCTTATGCGCTATCACACGGTATTTATTGTTTTAATATTGAGTCTGCCGCCGAGCTTGAACGCATTAATCATGTGGCTGGCAAGCTTGGCAAAAAAGCACCCGTCTCGTTTCGCGTTAACCCAGATGTTGACGCGGGCACACACCCTTATATTTCAACGGGCTTAAAAGAGAATAAATTTGGGATCAGTATTGAAGAAGCCCCAGCGCTTTATCAACACGCGGCAACACTCGCGAATATTGCGATCAAGGGAGTAGATTGTCATATCGGCTCTCAGCTAACAGAAGTGCAGCCCTTTTTAGATGCGCTTGACCGCGTGTTGGTACTGGTTGATACCTTAGCCGAGCAAGGTATTTCCCTCTCACACATCGATGTCGGTGGTGGTTTAGGGGTCTGTTACGACGATGAACAACCTCCGCATCCTAACGAATACGCGAAAGCGATTGCCGAGAAAATTGCTGATCGCAGTATTACCCTGATTTATGAGCCGGGGCGCGCCATTATGGCCAATGCCGGGATATTGGTGACTCAAGTTGAGTTTATCAAAACCAATCAAGACAAGCATTTCGCCATTGTTGACGCGGCCATGAATGATTTACTGCGTCCGTCACTCTACCAAGCGTGGCAAAACATTATTCCGGTTGAGCCGCGCACCAATGCGCCTAAGGTTAATTACGATGTGGTCGGGCCAATTTGTGAAACGGGTGATTTTCTCGGTAAAGACCGCGAGCTAGCGATTCAAGCGGGTGACTTGCTGGCGGTGCGCTCTGCAGGTGCTTATGGCTTTACCATGAGTTCAAACTACAACAGTCGCCCACGCGTCGCCGAAGTCATGGTTGACGGCGAAACCAGTACGCTAGTGCGCGAGCGAGAAACCATTGAGCAATTATGGCAAGGTGAGCACACCCTGCCGGACTCATCGGCACCCAATAGCGGCCAATAAGCAATAAAGACACTCAATAAGAACTAAAGAAAGACAGTATGCTGGTTAATTTTTCTAAAATGCACGGGTTGGGCAATGACTTTATGGTCATTGATAATGTCACCCAAAACGTTTACTTACCGAATGAGCAAATAAAGAAACTGGCAGATCGCAATTTTGGCGTTGGCTTTGATCAATTGTTAGTGGTTGAACCGCCTTATGACCCCGATTTAGATTTTCACTACCGCATCTTCAATGCCGACGGCAGCGAAGTGGGCCAATGTGGCAATGGCGCCCGTTGTTTTGCACGCTTTGTGCGCAGTAAAGGGCTGACCAATCGCAATAAAATTCGCGTTTCGACTCAGTCGGGTAAGATGACCTTGTATATTGAGCGCGATGGCAACGTCTCGGTGAACATGCCAACACCGCAATTTGAACCGGGGCAAATTCCGTTTAAAGCGCAAAAAGTTGAAGGCACCTATATTATGCGTACCGAGCACGAAACCGTGCTGTGTGGCGCGGTATCTATGGGTAACCCCCATTGTGTTCTCACCGTTGATGATGTCAAAACGGCGCCAGTAGAAACACTCGGGCACGAACTTTCTGTTCACGAGCGTTTTCCCAAAGAAGTTAATGTTGGCTTTATGCAGGTGGTTTCTCCCGACTTTATCAAACTGCGCGTCTATGAGCGCGGAGCCGGTGAAACGCTGGCCTGTGGTAGCGGCGCATGTGCTGCGGTTGTGATTGGGCAAACACAGAAAAAATTGAATAAACAAGTTACTGTCGAACTCCCCGGCGGTAAACTACGAATATTTTGGAAAGGTCCCGGGCATCCGGTAAAAATGTCTGGCCCTGCCACTCATGTTTTTGATGGTCAAATACATATATGAATGAACAAAATCCTTTGCATGCCGATGACTTGCCATTAACCGATGAGATCGTTGCACGCTATTTGGAAGATAACCCTGAATTTTTTAACCGCAATCCCGCATTAATTACTGGTTTGCGCTTGCAAGACACGCATCGTGGCACTGTGTCGTTAGTTGAACGCCAACAAACGCAATTGCGCCAAAAAATTCAGGGGCTTGAAGAAGAAATCACTCAGCTGATGTCAGTTGCCAATCAAAATGAACAGTTGTTCTTACTGTATAGCGATTTGTATTTGCAATTGATTGACAGTGAGAATGTGACTCAGCTCTTAGATATTTTATCGCGGGCAACGCTCGAATTACTCTCGTTAGCGGGTTTAAAGCTTTGGCTAACGCCTGAATACAGTGCCGAACACACCAGTATTGTCAGCCAAAATTGCCAAACCATTTTCGATGCGCGCCTTGCGCATGACGAGTATTATTTTGGCCGCTTGCAGCAGGCTGAGTTGCAACAGATTTTTGCTAGCAGTACCGCTGGCTCAGTGGTGCTGATCAAGCTTGCGCACCTTGAGCAGGATATTGGCTTTTTAGCGATTAGCTCACAAGATGCCGATCACTTTGACCCACGTATGGATACCTTATTGCTTGGCCAGTTTCAAAAATTGGTGGCTAAGCTATTATTTCAACATTTAGCGACGAAATAACGTTAAGCCAACAACGTGAAATTTTACCGAAGCTTAAAACCCATCAAGGCGATCAGCTTTGACTTGGATGATACCCTCTACAGTAATCGGCCCGTCATGGTTGCTACTGAGCGTGCAATGCCGCCCTATTTTCAACAGTTACTAGCGCCATTGGCTGTGGTTGATGGCCTTGTTTTTGATCGCCACTTTTGGGCGCCACACCGCACTGCGGTTGTTGAACAGACACCAGAGTTAACACATGATGTCACGGCACTGCGCTTGGCAACGTATCAACAGGGCATGGAAAGTTTAGGTATCGCCACCGCGCAAGCGACAGAGCTTGCCCAGCAGGCCATGGCGTATTTCTTGGCAACGCGCAGTAATTTTGTTGTGCCACCAAGCAGCATTGCGCTGTTACAACAACTGCGCCAATACGTGCCCGTGGTCGCGATCAGCAATGGCAATGTTGACACAGAGGCGATCGGCATAAAAGCGCATTTCGACTATATCTATCACGCCGGCAATGGTCATCGCATGAAACCCGCAGGTGACTTGTTTGAGCAAGCGGCGCAAGACTTAGGGATTGCGTGTGAGCACATGCTGCACGTGGGTGACTGTGGCCGCGCCGATATTCTCGGCGCACTGCGCGCTGGCTGCCAAGCGGCATGGTTATCTTGTTACGATGTTGGCAAACCGCTAAAAGTTTTACCCCATATCGAGTTAAGCGACGTTACGCAGCTAGCTGGCTTAGCTCCCCACTTGAGTTCCTAAATAATGGATGTGTCTGATCTATTAGACGGCTTAAATGACAAGCAGCGTGAAGCCGTCGCTGCTCCTTTACAAAATATGCTGGTACTGGCGGGTGCTGGCAGTGGTAAAACGCGCGTTTTAGTGCAGCGCATTGCTTGGTTAATGCGTATCGAACAAGCCTCGCCACACAGTATTCTTGCGGTTACCTTTACCAATAAAGCGGCCTCTGAAATGCGTGCTCGTGTTGAGCAAACAACCGGCGGCAATGTCTTTGGCATGTGGTTAGGGACTTTCCACGGCCTAGCGCATCGCCTGTTGCGGATGCACTTTCAAGAAGCTAATTTGCCACAAAGTTTCCAAGTACTGGACTCTGATGACCAGCTGCGTTTAGTAAAACGCACGATTCGCGCCTTGAATTTGGACGAGAAAAAATGGCCTGCCAAGCAAGCGGTTTGGTATATCAATGGCAAAAAAGACGAAGGGCTACGGCCTAAGCACCTTGACGCTCAGTTTGATCCAACCGAGCAAACTTTTATTAATATTTACCAAAGTTACCAAGACGCTTGCGATCGCGCTGGATTGGTGGATTTTGCTGAACTCTTGCTACGCGCGCACGAGCTGTGGCTCGATCACCCTGCCCTATTAGCGCACTACCAACAGCGCTTTAAGCATATTTTGGTCGACGAATTCCAAGATACCAATGCCATTCAATACGCTTGGTTAACTATGCTGGGTAAGCAACAAAGCAATGTCATGATTGTCGGTGATGACGATCAGTCGATTTACGGCTGGCGCGGCGCGAAAATTGAGAATATTCAACGCTTTTTAGATGATTACCCGAAAGCTGAAACCATTCGTTTAGAGCAAAATTACCGTTCAACCGCGAACATTCTGAACGCCTCAAACCAGCTGATTGCCAATAACAATAATCGTCTTGGCAAAGAGCTGTGGACGCAAGATGAAGCTGGTGAAAAAATCTCGATCTACACCGCCTTTAATGAAATTGACGAAGCGCGTTTTATCGCTGGCCGCATTAATACGTGGCGAGAGGAAAGCGGCTCGCTCGATGATGTCGCTATTTTGTATCGCAGCAATGCCCAATCACGCCTGCTCGAAGAAGCCTTGTTACAGGGGCAGCTACCTTATCGCATTTATGGCGGCTTGCGCTTCTTCGAGCGTCAAGAGATCAAAGATGCGCTGGCGTACATGCGCTTGATCAATAATCGCGATGACGATGCTGCGTTTGAGCGCATTATCAACACGCCAACGCGTGGTATTGGCAATCAAAGCCTTGCACTGGTTCGCGACGCAGCAAAATCTATGGCAGTGACGCTGTGGCAAGCGTGTCAAAACATGCTGGCCGAACAAAGCCTTAAAGGACGTGCTGCCAACGCCATCACTAACTTCATTAATTTGATTGATCAGCTTGAAGACGACTCTCGCGACCTCGATTTAGATCAACAGGTGAACTTTGTTATCGGTCATAGCGGTCTTAAAGCGATGTACCAAGCTGAAAAAGGCGAACGCGCGCAGGCACGCATTGAAAACTTGAATGAATTGGTGACCGCATGCCAAACGTTTGAGCAAGAGCCTGAGTTGACAGAAGAGCAAACGAAACTTACGGCATTTTTAACGCATGCTTCGCTGGAGGCGGGTGAATCACAAGCTGATGATTACGAGCCAGCGGTGCAGCTCATGACCATGCACTCAGCGAAAGGTTTGGAGTTCCCGCTGGTCTTTATTGCTGGGCTTGAAGAGGGGATGTTCCCTTCGCAGCAGTCGCAAGAAGATATCAGCCGCTTGGAAGAAGAGCGCCGCTTGTGCTACGTTGGCATGACAAGGGCAATGCACAAGCTATACTTATGTCATGCTGAAAGTCGTCGCTTGTACGGACAAGAAAAGTATCACAAACCAAGCCGATTTTTACGCGAATTGCCACCGCAATGTGTCGAAGAAATTCGTTTGCAGAGCCAAGTGAAAACACCTGCGCCAACAGGGCGATTTTCGTCAACTTTCACGACGGAATCGTTCGAAAATACCGGTTTTAGTTTAGGACAAGCAGTACTGCACCAGAAGTTTGGTGAAGGGGTAGTACTCAATTATGAGGGCACGGGTGCGCAAAGTCGTATTCAGGTCAATTTTGAACAAGTAGGGATCAAATGGTTAGTGGTTGCGTACGCTAATCTGACCCCGCTTGGCAAATAATAGTAGGAGCAGTAATGGCACAACGTTTATTGGTCGTTGAAGACAGCAAAGCAATTGCCAAGGTTATCGAGCAACTTGCCAAAGCATTGGGATTTGAAGTAACGGTGGCCTACAATTTGGCAGAAGTCGAAAGTTTGTTGCAAGGCGGTGCGAGCTTTTTTGCGGCCACTGTGGACTATGCGTTGCCGGATGCGACAGACGGAGAAGCCATTGCATGCGTGTTATCACATGGTATTCAAGCCGTCGTTTTGACGGGTAAGATGGATGAATTGACCCGCCAAAAGATTTTGTCACAGCCAGTGATTGATTACATTCCAAAAGAAAATAGCCAAGCATTCCTCTATTTGAAGCGCATACTGCATTGGCAACGCACTAACCAAGAAAATGGTATTTTAGTGGTTGATGACAGCTTGTCGGCACGTAACCACATTGTTGAACTACTCAAGCGTCGCAACTTCTCTGTGTATGTTGCCAGTGATGGTGTTAAAGCACTGGAAGTACTTGAGCAGCATCCGGATATCAAAATGGTCATTACCGATCTGGAAATGCCAAATATGGATGGGATTGAACTGACCAATGAAATTCGCAAGCGTTACACTCGCGATCGCCTCGCGGTCATCGGTATTTCTGGCGCTAGTAATGGCATTCATTCGGCGCGCTTTATAAAAAACGGTGCAGACGACTTCTTACGCAAGCCGTTCTGTCCTGAAGAATTCTATTGCCGCATTACGCAAAATATTGAAAACCTCAATAACATCAAGCAGATTCAGCGTGCAGCGAATACTGACTACTTGACGGACCTACCAAACCGTCGCGCTTTTATTCAATTTTCACAAAGCAAAATTCCACAATATGTCGAGCAAAACACGGCGTTTTGTTTGGCCATGCTTGATATTGACTACTTCAAGAAAATCAATGACACCTATGGTCATGAAGCGGGTGACAATGTCTTGAAAATGGTGGCTTTGTACATGCGCAAACATTTACCGGGGGCGATGATCGCGCGCTTGGGTGGTGAAGAATTTGCGGTACTGTTAACTGGGGTTGACGACGATCAGTTATACGCGCGCCTAGATGATCTTAGACGCGAGTTATCGTTAGCGCAATTGTCGTACGAAAATCATCAAATTTCACTGACCGTCAGTATCGGCGTTGTGTTTAATAGTGATGACAAGCTCGCTGCGCAAATGAATGCCGCCGATCAAGCGCTTTACAACGCTAAAGAAAATGGCCGCAACCAGATTGTGGTCAGTGGCCAGGAAGATTAGCACGGCTAATCTTCCGCTTTCCCTATTTCACAGTGCAGGCTATGGCATTGAATTGATGATTGAATTAAAGCAGATTAATAAATAGACTAATTACATAACTTGTAAGCTGCGACAAGGAAGACGCATGCCCACTCAACGACCCATTGAGCCGTTAAACCAGCTTAATGTCGATAATTTAAGTGTTTTTGACGAACCAATAAATCCCCTCTTTGGTAACGAGCAGGCAGCACAAAAGCCCAGTTACCCGCCTCACAAGACCGCAGAGTCATTACCGCGAGAGGTCAAACTTGCTCTACCTGCGCACCATAGCCAATGGCTAGTACTAACCCAGCCAGTAAGTTGGCAACAGCTAAGGGCAGATCAATACACACGACTGTATGTTAAAGACAAAAAGTCATGGCAAGCGGTAAATACCCTGCGAGCATCGCCGGCCAAAGGCGAATTATTGGTATTAAAGCACAAAGACTTTTATCAGCAAGGTAACAAGCAAGCGACTTTGATAAAAGGCGCGGCGGGAGCAGGCCAAGCCAAGACGACAGGTAAGAACCCATTTACACAAGGTTATAATGATCAAAGTACAAATTATCACGTACCTGCATATCAGCAAGGCTTAGCGCCATCCACTATTTTTACCAATATTGAACAATCTCCTGAGCCCGAAGAAAAACGTATCATCATTAAAATTGAAGGTGAAACGTCGGCCCGCTTTACCCTCAAGGGTAGTGGTGTTAACCAACAGCGCACGTTCGATAGCAAGGCTAAAGAAAGTGCGAGTACAGCATACTTTGCCAAGCTAAAAGAAGATGCCAGTTATCAGCTTGACGCAAAGTTGCTGAACCTACCAGTGCAAACCATAGTGCCTAACATGGCATTTAGTGACTACCAAAATCGCCAAACCATTGAAAACTTAAATATTGGGGAGAACGGCGGTTTTCAACTACTTGACCATCGCGTAACTAGTCAAGGCCATGTTGAGCTAACACTACTGCCTGAGCCACCTTGCTTTGGCGTATTTTTTGATGGCACGGGAAATAACCTCACCAACGACAGCCAAGACCCCAATGACGATAAAGAGCCCACTAATATTGCCAAACTTTACGAGCTATATCCAAGGCTTGAGCGAGCTAAAGAGCGGTTTTATTCAGAAGGTATTGGCACTCAAGCCTTTGAAAATGATAGTAACTGGGATATGGCGTTTGCAGGTAGCTTTGATGATCGTATTAAGCTCGCATTAGATGAAACAAGAGACTTCTTTATTCGTTTCCCCTCGTGCAAAGTAGGTACAATTGATATCTTTGGTTTTAGTCGAGGCGCATCGCAAGCGCGAGCCTTTGCCAATATTATTCATAAGCTCAACCGTGAACAGCCCGATTACTGGGGCGGTACAAAGCTGATGGTGCGTTTTATCGGCCTATTTGACACGGTAGCCTCCATCGGCGGCGATGGCGATAATGACCATAGCGAAGCTAGTGCAAACAAGGCTATTCCTGGCCAAATTAATTTAGACTTGGCGGAAAACTCGGCGGGTAAGGTTTACCAATTAGCCGCATGGGATGAGCGGCGCGATAAATTCCCACTTAACTCCCTTAAAACCGGCGAAAACCTGTTACTTACCAACCACGAAGAAGTTGAGTTGCCTGGCGCCCATGCCGATATTGGTGGCGGTTATGGGCCTGTTGCCTCAGAAATTCGCTACCCCAGACTATATATAGCTGGCAAGCCAGATGAGCCTGCGCATCAAGCCGAGCTAGAAATTCGTAGAAAATTACTGGCAGAGGAATACGATTGGCCGGGGATTGATATCGAACTTATCGCACTGCGCCCGCGAAAAAATCACAATCGACGTATTAAAAACTTACCTGAACAGAGCTTTTATACGCCGTACAAAGCCGTCTGGCGTCGTCAGGTGAACAACTCCTTGTCTCATTATGCGCTGCATCAAATGCATCAAGTCGCAGTACAGCATGGCGTGCCTTTTCGACCTATCAATAAGCTAGCGGGGCTTTATCCCTATGAACTTTCCAATGAACTAAAAACCTTGGTGGAAAGCGCTACCGCTAACGGGCCACAAAGCACTGCATGGCAAAAGCTCTACCTTGAGTATATCCATATTAGCGTGAAGTATGCTGGGTTTATTGATGGTATCGCTCATGGTGAAGAACAAAGTGCAATTTACACTACGTCTAACGGCCAACGTGAAATCTTTTATAATCAGCCAGATAACGCAGAGACAAACTCCGATAACTGGCAATTTTATCAAGGTATAGGCCAATCTCATTGGAGAAAATAATGATTTATCGTTTGCTAGTCATGAGCTTTTTGTTAGTCACTTTAACTTCGTGCTCGTCCGAAAGAACTTTAAAATTATTAATAGTGGGTTCATCTACCGTAAAAGGCAACGATATAATGATTCGGCCTTTGGTATTTGATGAAAAATGGAAAGTTCCTGTGGGAAGCCTAGGCTGTTGTTGGAAAGAATCGGGGGCTCAGTCAGGCGCATGGGATAAGCTTTTTCCTAAAAAAGTCGCAGTTCAATGGCATGATGAGAGCCAGAGCCGCTTATACAGTGCCGAAGTCAAGATTGACCACAAGCGAGGGGAAGAAATTGCCAGAAATTTACCGCCATATACCGTAATAAGCTCGGGTCGAATTGAAAAACAGCCAAAACCTAAATTAATTGTAGGTTTTGGTGAAAATGGTGAAGTGACCGTTTGGATATCTAATGCATCCAGTGAAATGAACAAAACAGGTCGAATTCTGGTGGAGCTTGGCTCAGGCCAAGCGACTTGGGAGCACTTTGACCCATATTAACCGTGATAATTGACAAGCATATGACAGCCTAGAACAATAACAGCATAGACCAAACCCACTGGAGAAAATTATGATGATTCGACTAATGATTTCACTGCTGATGGTACTGCCATTAATCGCTTGTACTGCCAATCAACCCATCAAGTATATGGTCATTGGTTCATCAACGGTCAAAGGTAATGAGTTAATGGTGCGCCCGTTAGTATTTGATGATAGCTGGCGTAAGCCTGTCGGTAATTTAGGTTGCTGCTGGCAAGAGGCAGGAGCACTATCTGGCGCTTGGGGCAAGTATTTCCCCAAAAAAGTCGCGGTCCAGTGGCATGATGAAAGTCAAAGCCGCCTATACAGCACAGAAGTCAAGATTGACCATGTGCGAGGCGAAAAAATTGCCAGAAACTTACCTACTTATACGATTGTAAGTCTTGATGAAATAAAAAAAAATGTGAAGCCTTACTTAATTGTTGGCTTTGGTGAGCAGGGCGAAGTGACCGTGTGGATATCTAATGCGCCCAGCGAGATGAATATCAGTGGTCGAATATTGGTCGCGCTCGGTTCAGGTCAAGCGACTTGGGAGCACTTTGATCCTTATTAACCTTGATAATTGGCAAGCTTACAACGGCGTAGACCAAATCCACTGGAGAAAATCATGATTATTCGACTAATTATTTCATTGCTTATGGTACTGCCATTAATCGCTTGTACAACCCACCAACCCATCAAGTATATGCTGGTTTCTGGCTCTACCGTCAAAGGAAATGAAATCATGGTACGTCCGATAAGATTTGACGACTCGTGGCAAGTTCCTGCAGGCAGTATGTCATGTTGTTGGGGTGTTGCAGGTGCAACTGCGGGTGCTTTTGGCAAGCCGTTTCCTAAAAAAGTTGCGGTCCAGTGGCATGATGAAAGTCAAAGCCGCTTATATTCAGCGCAAGTCAAAATCGATCATAAGCGAGGCGAAAAAATTGCCAGAAACTTACCTACTTATACGATTGTAAGTCTTGATGAAATAAAAAAAATGTGAAGCCTTACTTAATTGTTGGTTTTGGGGAGCAGGGCGAAGTGACTGTTTGGATATCTAATGCGCGAAGCGAAGGAAATAGAAAAGGTCGAATTCTGGTGGAGCTTGGCTCAGGCCAAGCGACTTGGGAGCACTTTAACCCTTATTAACTGAAATTTTACGTTAGCAGAGGGTTAAGCGCACTTGGCCAGTTTGTGATACTGAGTTGGCAGTGATAAAAATCGCTCTACTTGCGCGATATCGCTAACGCTAAACAAGCGAAACTGATTCATGGATTGAAACGTTTCGCGACAAAACCTCGCCATCACTTCACATGCTTCGCCATTTGAGTCTGGCAGTACAATCGCTGTTTTACTAGGGCGATTAATGACTTGAGGGTTGTTCATCACTTCAGCCGTGTCTAATAACATTTGGCAGTCACCCGTGATATGTTCCAGTTGGCTAAAGTCGTATAAACCGTTTAACCCCACATAATAATTCTTATCGATCATCAAATTCCCGTAATGGACGACGATATCTTTGTAGTCAAATACAGGTGCTGTTTTTACGGTGAATATATTGTGCGTTGCATCAATGTGATAATTGATTTTTAAGAAAGGGAGTAACTGTTCCATCGCATTAACATCCTTGTTGATGATAATGGAAGTATAGACGACTTTTTATGCTTTGTTACGTGACAGCCATTGCTTGACAGCAATGGCTTAATACCCCATTCGCATTAGGCGTTTAGTTCGTTTTGTTTACTGCTGTTGTTGGTTGAGTGACTTGCTTTCGCGCTTTGCGCGCTCTTAACGAGTCCACGCTGTAAATAACCAAGGCCGCCCAAATACAGGCAAAGGTCGCCAGTTTTGCCGGCGCTAGCACTTCTTGATAATAAAAGGTTGCCAGCATAAACATGATACTTGGCCCAATGTATTGGAAAAAGCCAAGTGTGGCGAGTGTCAGGCGTTTTGCCGCGGCAGTAAAACACAGTAAAGGTGCGGTGGTGATCACACCCGCCATCAATAGCATGGTATTGAGCGACCATGAGTTATTAAGCATATTGCTGGTGTCGCTGCTGACAAAAAATAGCCACCCCAGAAGTGCCACTGGCAGTAGTAATAGTGATTCAATTAATAAGCCGACAAAAGAGTCGATGTGCAGCTTTTTACGCACTAAAGCGTAGATGCCAAAAGTGGCGGCAAGTACCAGTGAAATCATCGGAATCGTGCCGAGTACAGCGACTTGAATTAAGACGCCGACAATCGCCAGAGCTACTGCTACCCCTTGCCATTTACGCAATCGCTCGCCCAGAAAAATCATCCCCAAGGCGACATTAAAAATAGGGTTGATGTAGTAACCTAAACTGGCATCCAGCAGGTGATCGTTATTAACCGCCCAAATGAAGATATACCAATTACTGCCTAGTAATGTTGCCGTGACAGCAAGGCTAGCGACGACTTTTTTGTTGGTGAGGGTTTTGACAAAAGGCTGCCATTTGCCAATAGCAACCACGATGACTAACAATAACAGCGTTGACCAGACAACACGGTGGATCAAAATCTCAGTCGCTCCAACGGCGGTTAGCGCCTTAAAGTACATTGGTGCTAAGCCCCACATAAAATATGCAGCTAGCGCATTAATAATCCCGCTATTGGTTTGAGCTGAAGCTGATGAGTTGGGCATAAAGAAGACCTAGTCGCTATTTTAAGGGCGCGAATTCTATCACAGGTTCGCGCATTGATAGCAAGGTTATAACGAGGTTTTAACCAACCATATAAGTGCCAGTGCCAAAGGCGATATGGTCGTTTTTCTCGTTGTGCAGCTCCATACGGGCGACGGCAACTTTACTGCCACTGCGAATAATGTGCGCAGACGCGACAAAATGCTCACCTCTGCCCGGGCGCAAGAAGTCGGTACGCAAATCTATGGTGCCGAGTTTGTTAAGGTTTTCTTGAATCAGCAAAGGAGAGACTGCTTCCATATTGGCGATAATGCTTGCCGCAGCGACTACGCCACCAGCTAAATCAAGGGCTGCTGCAGTTACGCCGCCGTGCAGTATTTTTTGCATTGGGTTGCCAATGAGTTTGTCATCCCAATGAAAACTAATTTCTGAGCGCGTGTCGTCAAAGCGCGAAATTTCAAAGCCCAGTAGTTGATTAAACGGCATGCTGGCATTCCATAGTTCGGCAACTTTTTGAAAGCGTTGTTGTTTATTCATACTATTCGTCCTTGTCCAAAAGTTTTTTCTGGTCAGATGTGTGTTGATTGATTTTTAGCCTAACAGCTTTTTTCCATTTTTTTAAACTCCTTACTAGGGATTCACCTTAGCTTGGGCTAAAATGCTTGCGGTTTTTAACCCCATTTTTTTAATCCGTTTTTATATTTCACAGGAACACTGTTGACCTCCCCTGCTACCAATGCGCAAGCACCACTTCTTGAGTCTTTAAAACACCACTTTGGCTACACCTCATTTCGCGAGGGGCAAGCAGGTGTCATTGAGCAAGTAATGAGTGGTCGCGATTGTTTAGTGTTAATGCCAACTGGGGGCGGTAAATCGCTATGTTATCAACTGCCTGCAACCTTATTTGACGGTATCACCATTGTCGTTTCGCCACTGATTTCGCTAATGAAAGATCAAGTGGATGGACTGACACGGCAAGGTATCAGCGCCGCGTTTGTGAACTCATCGCAAAGCCAAGCGCAAGTGAACGATATTTTTCAGCGTTTGGCAGCTGGTCAAATTCGTTTGCTCTATGTCGCGCCAGAGCGGCTGACGCAGCATTACTTCTTGCAAGGTATTGCCAGTTTACCTATTCGCTTATTCGCAATTGATGAAGCGCACTGTATTTCACAATGGGGTCATGATTTTAGGCGTGCTTATACCCAATTAGGCTGCTTAAAACGCCACTTTCCGCACATTCCGGTAATGGCGTTAACGGCAACGGCAGATGTCACCACGCGCAAAGACATTCTCGAACAGCTAGGGCTACACAACCCGTATGTGCATCTTGATAGCTTTGATCGCCCTAATATCCGTTTTACGCTTGCGGAAAAATACAATGGGCAAAAGCAAATACTCTCGTATATCAAACAGCGCAAAGACGACGCTGGCATTGTCTATTGCAGCAGCCGTTGGCAAGTGGAGAAACTCAGTAAGTTCTTGGGTGAGTCGGGTATTAACTGCGCCGCTTATCACGCGGGCTTAGAAACGGAAATTCGCGCTTATGTACAAGACGGCTTTACCAAAGACAATATTCAGATTGTTGTCGCTACCGTCGCCTTTGGTTTAGGCATTAACAAGCCGAATGTGCGCTATGTAGTGCATTTTGAGCCGCCGCGCACCATTGAGTCTTATTATCAAGAAATTGGCCGCGCAGGTCGTGACGGTATGCCGGCAGAGGCATTGTTTTTGTGTGATGAGCAAGATATTAGCCGGATGAAAAAGCGCATTGCCGAGCACGAAGACGAGCAACGGGCGAAAGTAGAAATGCAGCGTTTTCAAGCGATGACCGATTTTGTGGACGCGCAAACTTGCCGTCGTCAGGTGGTGCTTAACTACTTTGCTGAATTTACGAAAAAACGCTGTGGTAACTGTGATATTTGCCTTGACCCGCCCAGTGAGTTTGATGCCACTGAGGTGGCGCAAAAGGTGCTGTCTTGCGTCTATCGCATTGAGCAAAAAGGTGATGTACAGTATCTGGTTACCGTGCTGCGCGGGCAAGTGACACCTCAAATTCAAAAACAGGGTCATGAAAAGGTCTCCACCTTTGGCATTGGTAAAGACAAAACGCCCAGTTATTGGTTTTCTGTGATCCGTCAGTTAATCCATCTCGGCTATTTGCAACAAGATATCGCCCAGCATTCGGCACTGAAACTGACAGAAGCTGCACGCTCGGTATTAACAGCGCAAGAAACGCTTATGTTAGCGTCACCGCGCTTGCAACGCGCCAGTTACTGGCAACAAAATAGCGCGGCGAAACAGTACGATCGCAAGCTGTTTGGTAAATTACGTTCATTGCGCAAAGAAATTGCCGATGCTGAAGATGTCGCACCGTTTATTGTCTTTAACGATGCAACATTGGCGGAATTAGCTCGCATTCAGCCGCGTTCACAAGCGCAGATGTTATCGGTCAGTGGTATTGGCGATACTAAGTTAGCCCGCTATGGCGAGCCTTTCTTATCGCTTATCAAGGCGCATCTTAACGCTTAGATCCGGTCGCGCTTACATTCAGTAGCGGCTTAAAGATCGCGTCCTAAACGCTTTTCTATTTGCCGCTTCTCCCATTCAGCGTCAAAGAAGTTGAATAGCTCAAAGGTGGCGACCGCGTGGCTGATAAGCCCTATTCCCCAGCCCATCATTACCCAAAGTACCCATAAATAGCCGGGCGTGATCAACCAATTCACGGCAAACAATACGATGTTAATAATGATGTATGTGGCCAAATGGCCATAGAAGGCTTTTAACCCTTGCACGTACTCCATGGCGCGCTGCTCTTCCAAGGTGACTTGAATGCCTGCTTTATTGTCAGTGTCGGCTGTGCTTGCTTGAGTGGTCATGTCTACCTCCTGTTGCAGTGATGAAATATCAAGTTCGAACACTGCCGCAAGTGATTTTAGCGATTCCAATCCGGCTTTTTGGCCGCGCTCAATTCGCTGTATGGTGCGGACACTCAAGCCTGATACTTGCGACAAATGCTCTTGTGACCAACCGCGTTGTAAGCGTAACTTCTTAATTAGCATCTAAATTTTCCTTTGCTGTTTGGTTGTGTTCGTCGTTGATAACCATGGTGGCAAGCACTCTGTACTCATACCCATGCCACTTCAAAGTGCTTGTTTCAGTTGGCATTAAAAGCGATTTAGTCAAGGCATTGATTGCAGAGAATGATCGTTCCCCTTTTGTTCAATGGAGAGCAAAATCAATAACACCGCATAAATCGCTTTTAAACCAACCCATTTTTTTAAGATAGAGAAGGCGCTTCACAGGAACTCACTTTCTGCGTTGCAGCTTATTGAAAGGGAGTAACCATTCCGGCAAGCTGCGTCTTGATATTGAGTCCCTGTGAAAGCGCTGAAATCAAGTATCTTGAAGCAGCATGAGTATATACCACGTCATTTAAGCGACATTAAGGTGACAAACTATATAAATCATAGGGTTACAAGCAATAAACTAAGCCGCTATTAGTGCATAACCCGTTCAAAACGTCTTAATCAAGCGAGTCATTGTCGCTCGCCATTGATAAAAACTGTAAAAAAACACGACAACTCAATTCCCTATTCATTAAAAATAGTCTATATCTTTGATGTACGGATGAAAAATCAGATTATCAATGGATTGATTAACTCTCATGTTTGACGCGCAAGTGCGATCAATCATCGCCACTGTGGTCGATGGTTTTATTATTATTGACGATAAAGGCCATGTTCAAAGCTTTAACAAAGCGGCCGGTAAAATCTTTGGTTGTAAGCCCAATGAAGCACTTGGCCGCAACGTTGACGTGTTGGTGCCAGAGCCATTTCAAATACAGCACAACAGTTACCTCTCCAATAACCTGATAACAAGTACCCAAAAAATTATCGGCATCGGCCGAGCAATTTGTGCGCGTCGCAAAGAAGCAAAGCTCCAAGAGGTATCACTGAGTGCTTGGTGCAAACACATATATTGAAAAGCTTGTGAGCTTTAAGGGCTTAATTCAAGCGATTAAAACGAAGCAAGGCTGCTGGTTTGGTATTGCGGTTTTACCAAGTTACGAGCCAAAGGAATAGCAAAATGGCAACTCGGAAAATACTTATTGTTGATAATAATCAAGATGATATCGAGGCGATACAACGGGCGCTTGGCGATTGCGAAGCGATTCCGTATGAATTTTATGTCGCCCCAACCGAAGAGCTTTCGCTCGAATTACTCAAAGACCAGCACTTTGACTGTCTTTTATTAGACTACCATTTGCCGGGCGTGTCAGGGCTTGAATTGTTTCGCGCGATTAAAGCGCAAGCTCCCACTGTGCCGATTGTGGTACTTACTGGCCCAACCGATCAATTAATGGCGGCTTCCCTGCTCAAGCAAGGCGCTCAGGACTACATCAATAAGTTTGCGCTAAATTCACTTAACCTGCATGAAAAAATCTCAGCGGCAATTGAACACGCCAGTGCGTTTGTGCCCCGTCGTAGCGCGTTAGATTGCAAGGTATTGATTATTGACGGCAACACCGATGATATCGAGGCATGTCGGCGGTTACTGCGCAAAGCACCCAGTGAATACACTGTTGAACACGCCATGACAGGTCACCAAGGGTTAGCCATGATTGCGGGCAATGAACCTGACTGCATCTTACTTGACGATTCCATGCCCGGTGCAACTGGCCTGGATTTGCTGACCAATATAGTAACCAATCACCCATTTGTGCCCGTTGTGATGATGACGGGTCAGGGTAACGAATCGGTTGCGGTTAATGCCATCAAGTTTGGCGCTCAAGACTATTTGGTCAAAAGCGACTTAAAAGCCAGCCGATTAGACAAAGTGATTGGCTTGGCGGTTCAAAAGAAACAGCACGAGCGACAACTACTAATAAAAGAGCAAGAGCTTGAGGAAGCTCATAATTTCCTTGAAATCGTGTTTCAGTCGGTGCCGGGCTATCTTTTTGTTAAAGACAAAGACTTTCGCTTGGTCAAAATGAACGACCACTTTCTGCACTTGTATGGCGTTGAAGATCAAAACACTATTTTGGGGCGCACGACCTTTGAAGATTATGACCCTGTTGATGTTGAATACTTTCTCGCCAAAGACAAAGAAGCCTTTGCCAATGGCAGCAGTGAAACCATCGAACAGATAACCTTTCCCAATGGCGAAATTCGCACCTTACACACGATTAAACAGCGCTTTAATGACAATACCGGCGAGCCTTTTATTTTGGGGGCGGCCGCCGATGTAACCGAGCGTGATTTATTAATTTCAAAGTTACGCAAGTCTAATGAAGACCTAGAGCAGTTTGCTTACATCGCTTCGCATGATTTGAAATCACCACTCAACGCCATTAAAAAACTCGTGACTTGGATTGAAGAAGATTACGGCGATCAGCTGCCGCAAGGGGCTAAAGCCCATTTTGACATGATCAAAAGTCGCTCGGTTCGCCTTGGTCAGTTGCTTAACGATCTACTGGCTTATTCGCGCTTAAACAAAAAGCTCTCCGATGCTGAGCCATTTAACTTCCAACAGCTGGCGCTTAATGCCCATGAGCTTAACGCAGAATTCGAGCGCTTTACCTTGGTTGCATCTGATCTCGATATTGTGCTGCCCAAAGCTGCGATGCAAATCGTATTGCTTAATTTGCTCGGTAATACCATTAAGCACCACGATAAAGGGTACGGTCATATTCAGATGGATGTTATCGATTGTCAGTCTCATTACGAGATTCATTATTTCGATGACGGCCCGGGTATTCCAAGAGAGTACGCGGAAAAGGTATTCCAGATGTTCCATACACTTAAACCCAAAGATGAAGTGGAAGGCAGTGGCATGGGGCTAGCGATGGTGAAAAAGGTGGTTGAGTATTACCAAGGCACAGTTGAGCTTGTGTATGGCGACAAATTCACCTCTGGCGTTCATTTTAAAATTGTTTGGCCTGTGCATCAGGTCGTTAACACGTTGGCGCATGAGGCTGTATATGACCAGATTTAGCGAGCGCGTCACCTTATTGGTGGTTGAGGATGACGACATTGATTTTATGACCATCAAACGCAGCTTTGCCAGAGAGCGTATTAGTAACCACATTGTGCGTGCACATCACGGCGAAGAAGCGTTGAAGTTGCTGATCAACAACTCCATTCCTTCCCCGTATGTGGTGTTACTGGATTTACAAATGCCGAGAATGGGCGGGTTGGAGTTTCTCGACAAGGTCAGAAAAAACAAAACCATCGCAAATGCCATCGTTTTCGTGTTAACTACGTCAGCCAATGAGCAAGATATTGAAAGAAGTTACTTAAAAAATGTCGCCGGGTATTTTGTCAAAGACGAGGCGGGTAAAGAATTTATCGAAATCGTGTCACTGCTCAGAGGATATTGGCAGATTGCCCACTTGCCAGGAGAGGCATAGGCGCAAAAATTCATTTTATTAGAAGGGAAATCAGAGGAACAAGGATGTATAACGAATTAAATGTATTGATCATTGATGACGATGATATTGAGCGTACTAGCTTGAAACGCGCGCTCTCCAGTACAGACTTTATTTACAACATAGTTGAAGAAAGTGAACCCCAAAAAGCGCTGCAGCAGCTTACCTATCAGAGTTTTGATGTTGTGCTTTTGGACTATTTAATGCCGTCGGTCAACGGTATTGAGTTGATGCTCAAACTCAAAAAAGCGCCCTTTGTTTGTGATACCGCGTTTATTATGGTCAGTAATTACGCGGATGACGAACTGATTTTAGACGCTATTAATGCGGGTGCCCAAGATGTCGTGCTAAAAGAAGATGTGACGCCATCACAGCTCAAGCGCTCTATTTTACAAGCCAAAAAGCGCTACGAATTGGAGCAAGAACTGTACGATAGTTACCGCCATATGAAGAAAATGGCTGAACTAGACTCATTGACGGGGCTTTACAACCGTTACCACTTTGAAGAGTCTTTGCTGCAGCGCATAAAAACGGGATTACGCCACCCTAGCGAGATAACTGCGGTGATGTTGCTCGACTTAGACAAGTTCAAGCACATTAACGACACTTACGGTCACAATGTTGGCGATCAATTGTTAGTGCAAGTCGCGAGTCGATTTAAAAAAGTTTTTCGCAGCAATGAATTGTTTGCGCGACTTGGTGGTGATGAATTTGCCTTTGCCTGTGGCCAGCTAAAGTCGTTGAACGAAGCCAAGCAAATTGGCAACCGCTTGTTGGGCGCGTTGGCTGAGCCTTTTAACATTGATGGTCATGTGATTCACAGCTCGGCAAGTGTCGGTTTGGCCATGTTTCCTGTCAATGGTAATACCCAAACTGAGCTGATGAAGTGTGCCGATATTGCCATGTACCGCGCCAAGCAACATACCATCGAGAAGCTGTGTGTCTATGAAGACAACATGCAGGCGGAAATCTTATTTAAATACAAACTTGAAACTGAATTGCGGCGCGCGTCGATGGAGCACGACTTTGAGCTGCATTACCAACCGATCCTTAAAGACAATTTGATTATTGGCGCCGAAGCCCTAGTGCGTTGGCCACAGGCAAGCATGACACAAAGACCTGATGAGTTTATTCCGGTCGCAGAAGAGTGTGGTGTGATTCAAAAACTGGGCTTGTGGGTCTTTAAACAGGCCTTAAAAGAAATGGCTGACTATTTGAATGCAACAGGCTCAGATTTTATGTTGTCGATCAATGTTTCTCCTTGCCAGCTGACCGAACCTGGCTTTGCTTCTTCCATCACTTCGTTGATTGCTCAGCATGACGTGTCGCCCGAGTGCATTACGTTAGAAATTACCGAGACGGCGCTGCTCAATGAAAATGTGACAACGCTCGAAAACTTAAAAGCCCTGCATAAGTTTGGTTTAAAAATCGCGCTGGATGATTTTGGCACGGGTTATTCGTCGCTGTCTCACTTAATTAAATGTCCCATTCACTCGGTAAAAATAGACCGCAGTATTATTGACGACTCGAAGTCACAACATTCGATGATTAAAACCATGCTTGCCGGTGTGGCAAACATGCTGCAGAGCTTAAATATGAAAATTGTTGCCGAAGGGATCGAGACTGCTGAGCAGGCAAGCTATTGCAATCAGCTTAATATTAATTACCATCAAGGGTATTATTATTATAAACCTATGCCACGGTCGGCATTGGTGAACCTAATTAGCTGATAATAATCATTGAACCACTAATGCTATGGGCAGAGTGTGCAGTTATTATTGAGAAAAGGTCAGCATGTTCAGTGCTGACCTTCTTTAGTTGTAGAAGATCAACTGATGTTAGGGCTGGGAAACATCGGTTTTATGAGGCTTATTCGAATTGCTCAATGGTTTTCATTAATAATTCTTGATAGCCAACTAAGCCGAGTATCTGCTCAGATTCAATAACCGGCGCACAGCTTAGGCCGAATTTATCAAACAAGCGTGCGCAGTAACGAACGTCCATTTCTGGCGGTACTGACATCACAGGTTTTGACATAATTTCGTAGATGTTAACGCGATCCAGTGAGCGGTCTTTGGCGAGCACTTTTTTAGCAATATCAGAAAGCAATAAAATACCGTAAGCGTCGTGTTGATCGCGTTTATTGACGATAACAACCTGAGTATTTTTCTCTTTCATGGCGTTAAGTGCTTCGCGCACGGTTTGCATGCCGTCAAGTTGGGCGTAAGCAGACGTCATAACGTCTTTTGCTTTGATGATTTGTTTCGTACTCACAGTTCGTTCTCCACACTTGAACTTAGTTGACTGATTTGATGCGAGACACCAACGGCATCTTCAACATCAATTTGAAAGGCAATACCAGATCCCGGTTTTTCATCAAACTCACCTACTCTGGCGATTTCTTCTAAAATGTGGCGCGACATGTGCTCTTCAACGAGCAGTAGTACCACATCGCGCTGTGTTACCAGATCAAGGCCAAAGAAGGTTTTTGACTTATTTAAGCCTTCACCGCGGGCATTATTGATCACTGTTGCCCCTGTGGCGCCAGTGTCGCGAGCGGTTTCAACGACTTGATCGGTTAAGGCATCTTCAACAAAGACGACAATCAGTTTAAAGCGCATAATAATTCCTTAAAGTTGACTTGGTTCAGGGCGCTTGCGACGTGCAGCATACCATTGACTTAATTGAGCATAGGCCATGACTGACATCATCGGGAATAAGCTGGCAAAGGCGATTAGGCCAAAGCCGTCGATAAGTGGGCTGCGGCCCGGCACTGTTTCAGCCAGCCCCAAACCAAGCGCGGCGACAAGCGGCACGGTAACGGTAGAGGTTGTTACCCCGCCAGAATCGTAAGCTAGCGGGATAATCAGTTTGGGGGCAAACAAGGTTTGAATGACCACCACCACATAGCCGGCAATGATGTACCAATGAATTGGGTCACCGACCACAATGCGGTAGCAGCCCAGAGAAATACCAATAGCCACACCTAGAGCCACCGAAATTCTCAGCCCCCAAATGCCAATGGCACCGCCAGATACTTGGTTTGCTTTAATTGCCACCGCAATCAGCGAAGGTTCCGCGATTGTGGTACTAAAACCAATGAGAAAAGCGAATAAATACACCCAGCCGTAGTCTTGCCAGGTCAAGCTGATCGCTCCTTTCACGGCATCAAGCGCTTCACTACCGGCAATAAACACAGGATCGGTGAGTTGCTGCGCCATTAACTTGCCGAGCGGGAATAGTGCGCGCTCTAGGCCGACTAAGAAAAAGGTTAAGCCGATAACTACCCAGACAAAGCCTGACAGTACCTTGCCAATGTTAGGGACGGGTTGACGAATGACCGCAAACTGAAAGCCAAAGATGATCACCGCAATTGGGATCACATCGGTGACAGTGCTCAACATGGTTTGGCTGAGATCGGTTAATATTGTGATTAAGTTCATAGCATCACCATGCCGTAGACCATGACAAACATCATGGGGGTCAGTGAGGCCAACGCGATTAAACCAAAACCGTCAATCATCGGATTACGTCCTTTGATTGATGAAGCCAAGCCAACGCCAAGTGCGGTGACCAAAGGTACAGTAATGGTTGATGTGGTGACACCACCTGAATCATAGGCAATACCAATAATTTCCACAGGGGCGAATAAAGTCAGAATTACCACTAAAACATAGCCACCGATGATCAAGTATTGAATTGGCCAGCCTTTGAGAATGCGGAATACGCCAAGCACAATGGCGAGGCCAACGGATAAGGCCACGGTGAAGCGCAAACCATTGGCATAACTAGCTTTGGCAGCTTCATCAGCCGCTATCATATTACCACTGGCAGCCACTTCAGCGGCTTCTGCGGCCACGGCGATTAAAGCGGGTTCGGCGACTGTAGTACCAAAGCCGAGGGCAAAGGCAAAAATCAATAACCAGAAAACACTGCCTTTTTTAGCAAAGGCGTGGGCCATGGTTTCGCCAATGGGAAATAAGCCTTGTTCAAGGCCGTGAATAAAAAAGGTCAGACCGAGCAATACAAAAAGTACACCGACCAAAAGATCCAAAATATTGGGCAGAGGTTGTTGAATGATCACCAACTGAAAAAATACGATAACGGCAATGATGGGGGCTAAATCCCGTATACTACCGAGCATAAATCCAGCGAGCTTTTTAACGGTTTGAGGCAAGCTGAGTCAGTTCCTTGTCTAGATTTTCCCCATCTTAGCAAGTTACTGGCGGTTAAATATTGATTTAAAACAAGCTTAGCGATTAATCAACAAGTGCTTTGTTGAGGGTTGCTGATCTCAGGAGCAATAAGTCAATTTGCCATCAATGTGAATCACCAAGCCCTGATATGAAAATAAGGCTTGGCATCGTTTGTCTGGCGATAATATCGTTAAGAAAAGTTCAGTAATATGCTTTGCTAGTAAGCAGTTAGCATTCGCCTTGCAGGCACTAGGGCTTATTTAGTGCTTACTTAGCGCGCTCGCAATCAAGACCACGGCCCCTGCGGCTAAAATGCCTGTTGCGAGTAAACTGCCGACACTAAAACACACTGCACTGGCGATCATGGCACCCGAGGCAAGAATGGAATAGATTTGTTGTCGCGCTTTTAACGCTTGTTGTTGTTTGATTTGCGTCAACAGTTCTATTTGCTGTAAATGTGCTTGTTTACCTGTGCTGAGGAAGTCGTAAACAAGGTCTGGCACTTCTGGTAGTTTTTCATTCCAAAACGGTAAGTTGTCTTTGATTTTGCCAAATACCGCCTGAATACCCATTTGCTCTTTGACCCAGTTTTCTAAAAACGGCTTAGCGGTTTGCCATAGATCCAGCTGTGGGTAGAGTTGGCGCCCTAGCCCTTCAATGTAGAGTAAGGTTTTTTGCAATAATACCAGCTGTGGCTGCACTTCCATATTGAAGCGGCGCGCGGTATTAAACAGGTTGACTAAGACTTGCCCAAACGAGATTTCGGCCAGTGGTTTGTTGAAAATGGGTTCACACACCGTGCGAATGGCAAACTCAAATTCATCCACACTGGTGTGGCGTGGTACCCAGCCAGAATCAACATGCAGCTGAGCAACTTTGCGGTAATCGCGGTTGAAAAACGCCACGAAATTTTCCGCTAGGTAGCGTTTGTCTTCTTTATTCAAGGTGCCGACGATACCGCAGTCAATGGCAATCCACGTCGGATCGGCTGGGTTCGTGGCGTTGACGAAAACATTGCCCGGGTGCATATCGGCATGGAAAAAGCTATCGCGAAATACCTGCGTAAAGAAGACTTCTACGCCGCGCTCGGCTAAGAGTTTCATATTACAGCCAAGTTGCTGCAGGGTTTCCACTTCACCAACGCCAATGCCGTAAATGCGCTCCATGACCAGTACATTTTTGTGGCAGTAACTGCTGTAAATTTCCGGTACGTAAAGGTGATGGTCGCTGGCTTGGCCTTGCGTAAAGTTGCGCTTTAGCTGAATGGCATTGGCTGCTTCGCGATTCAGATCAAGCTCATCAAGAATGGTTTTACGGTATTCGTTGACCACTTCTTTCGGGCGCAGGCGTTTGCCATCTGGCAACCATTTAGCCACGATACCGGCAAACATCTGCATGACATTGATATCGGCAATAATGGTTTTTTCGATGCCCGGGCGCAGCACTTTGATAACAACTTGGGTCGCACTGCCATCATCCTCTTGCATGGTCGCTGTATGCACTTGCGCAATGGAAGCTGAAGCCAAGGGCTTGGCGTCAAAGTTACTGAAATGTTCAGCAAAAGCTTCGCGGCCAATCGCCGACTCGATTTGTTTGAGAGCCTGCTGGCCGGCAAAAGGCGGTACGCGGTCTTGCAGCAAGGCAAGTTCTTCGGCGAAGGCTTGCGGTAGCAGGTCGCGGCGAGTTGAAAGCATTTGCCCGAACTTAATAAACACTGGGCCTAGGCTTTCTATTGCCAAGCGAAGTCGTTGCGCTTCACTTTTGTCTTTGTGTTGATTTCTCAGCCAAAACAGCGACATTCGCGCCAGTTTAATATACCAAGGCACCGCAGCACGGGGCAGCATTTCGTCTAAACCGTGCTGTAGGAAGGTTTTGATGATTCGGTAAATTCGTAAACTACGCACGCTGGCATTCCATTTGGTTAATGAGTTGGGGTGAAATTAGTGATCGAGCTGAGTCATTTTTTCGGTTAGCGCAGCAACTCGCTGTGATAATTGCTCAACGCTTTGCTGGCTGCTAGTAACCCCTTGTGTAAAGTGACGCAGCTCAGAGGCTGAAACCACCCATTGTTGCTCATGCAGCACATACTCCGTCATATCAGCACTCACTTGGGCTTTGGCAAACGCTAACTTGCGCTGGGCATTGGCCGCTAACGAGAGCAGTTTATGCGTTGCGACATCGCCAATATGCGCTTCAATGGCAGTGGCCCAATCGATCTCAATACTCTCTGCCAGCCCAATAAATTGTTGAGCCACTTTCATATCGCCAACGATATCGAGTTTATCGGCTTTAATTAATTCAGTTAGTTGGTGTTCACTTCTGATTTTGTTAAGCGTTGATAAGCTGGTGGTGATCGTACATTCGGCGCTTGTTTGTTCAGGAATAGTTTGCTCAGGACTAGTCACCAGTAACTTAGAGGCGATATAGCGAAACTCTAAGGTAAAGCCAAGCTCTGCCAAGTTAAGTGCCATCGCACTGGACTGATATTTCTCAGCGAAATTAACGGGCTTATCGCTCAGTGATAACGCTTGGTTCGCGATAGATTCAATGGCAGAGCACAGTAGCTGAGCAAGCAGAGCGGTACGCATAAACTAGAACTTATAACCTTTGTGTAGCGCGACAATACCACCGGTTAGGTTGTGGTAGGTGGTTTGTTCAAAGCCTGCATCTGCCATCATGGTTTTTAGCGTTTCTTGATCTGGGTGCATGCGAATGGATTCAGCCAAGTACTGATAGCTGTCGCCGTCTTTCGCGACCAGCTCACCCATTTTCGGTAAGATGTTAAACGAGTAGAAGTCGTATGCCTTGTTTAACAATTCGTGCTCTGGCTTTGAAAATTCCAGCACAAGCAGGCGACCACCGGGCTTTAACACGCGGAAAATAGAGCGCAACGCGTTGTCTTTGTTGGTGACATTACGCAGGCCAAAGGCAATGGTCACAATATCAAAGGTGTTTTCTTCAAACGGTAAGTGTTCCGCGTTCGCTTGCACGTAGTCAATGTTTTGCACTAAGCCGCGATCGCGCAATTTGTCACGCCCCACGTTAAGCATAGAGCTATTGATGTCAGCTAGAATCACTTTGCCGTCTTTGCCCACTAGCTGCGAAAACTTAGCGGTTAAGTCACCTGTACCGCCCGCTAAGTCAAGCACTTTATTGCCAGGACGAACACCTGACGCATCAATGGTGAAACGCTTCCATAAGCGGTGAACACCAAATGACATCAAGTCATTCATAATGTCGTATTGTTTTGCAACCGAATGAAATACGCCCGCCACCATTGACTCCTTTGAGCCTTTTTCGACGGTTTGGTAGCCAAAATGGGTAGTTTCTTGATCTGTTGAGTTTGGGTTTTCAGTTTGTTCGTGTTGCATGGGCTGAGACATCAATTTTTCGCTTACCTTTCATGTTGACGCTAGTGTACTGCAAGCTATGGGTAAAATCAGCCTTTGGTTCACACTCTTGTTTAATTTTCACCACCTTGTCATTGTGGGTATAAACACCCATATTAGAGCTAATCATTAAAAATAGGCGTTAATCATGACAGTAGCAGAGCAAGACTGGGCTTTTTTCGGCCGACGTTTAGTGCAAACCGGTAACCTTAATCACAACGATACCCTGTTTGGCGGTACTATGCTGGCGTGGATTGATGAAGAAATTTACATCTATGCCAAATGTCAGTTGGGCAACAAAGATGATATGACCATGGTGACGGCTCGCTTTGGCGAAATTAACTTTCGCGCGGCCGCGTTTAAAGGGAATATTATCGAGTTTGGTATGAAAACGAAAAATTTGGGCCGTACTTCGATAACGGTGGATGTCTTAGTGCGCAACAAATCAACGCACAGTGTCATTTGTGAAGTACACGACGTGACTTTTGTTTGTGTTGACCCTGAAACCATGAAGCCGATCCCCCACGGCTGTTTACCGGAAAACTAACTACGCTGATGAGAATCTTAGGCTGTCATGCCAATGTCCGTAAACTTTGTATATAATTAGCAAAATTTTAGCGCAGAGCACTTTTTTATTAGCGCTGAGTTATTATTGCTGAGCCTAACAAACTCCGCTCAACCAACTTAAATGTAATAGAAGTATGTGATCAGGCTTTGGCTGCTGAATTAGTATGTATGATCACGTATGTAAGACACGAGAATGTAACCCATGGTAAATGGCTCCAAAGACGTATCGCCAACCGAACAACACATTACCGAGCTCAACACTTGGCATAATTTCAAGCGTTTGATCCGTCACGCATTTCCCTACCGCGCAGCATCATTTTTTGCCGTGTTTTGCATGCTGGGTTATGCCTCTATCGACGTTTACTTTTTGTCAAAATTACCAGCCTTAATTGATGAAGGTTTAACGGGTAAGAACCCTGATTTTATGAAATGGGCGCCGCTATTTGTGATCGTCTGTTTTATTTTGCGCGGCACGTTCCACTTTTTGAGTAATTATTGCTTGGCGTGGGTAGGTAACAATGTGGTTGCAGATCTCAGACAGAAAATTTTTAAACACGTGATGGCAATGCCAGTTGCCTTTCATGACAGTGTTTCTACGGGTACCTTAATTTCCAAACTCACCTTTGATACTGAGCAAGTGCTAGAAGCGGTGAGTAAATCACTGTTGACCTTAGTACAACAAGGCGGCTTTGTGATTGGTTTACTGTTCCTGATGTTTTGGGAAAGCTGGCAGTTATCGGCAATATTCTTAGTGATCACACCAATTATTGCGGTGATTGTCACGATTGTTTCTAAGCGCTTTCGCAAAATCAGTAAGAATATTCAAAATGCGATGGGGGAAGTGACCAGCGCGGCAGAGCAAACCTTCAATGGTCATAAAGTGGTGATTACCTTTGATGGCCAAGAGCGCGAAAACGATCGCTTTTTCCAAATTAACAAACACAATCGCCAGCAACGCATGAAAATGGTCACGGCTAAATCGGCGAGTGTGCCGATTATTCAAATTATTGCCTCATTTGCCTTAGCATTTGTGTTGTATGTTGCCACGCTCGACGGTTTTGTTGAAAACCTGACACCGGGCGTATTTATGGGCGTAGTAACTTACATGACCATGTTACTAAGGCCACTTAAACTGCTAACGAACGTAAATAACGAATTCCAGCGCGGCATGGCGGCTAGCAGCAGTATTTTTGAGTTGCTCGACAAACAGCCAGAGCGTGAAACGGGCAATCAGGTGCTTGAAAAATCACAAGGTAACTTAACGGTTAATCGCGTCAGTTTTGCTTATCCGAGTGAAGAAAAACTCACCCTCGACAATATAAGTTTTCACGCTAACAGTGGTGAAACTATTGCTTTAGTTGGGCGCTCTGGTAGCGGTAAATCGACGTTAACGTCTTTGCTATTAAGATTTTACCAAGCGCAAAAGGGTGAGATTTTAATTGATGACACGGATATTTCGACACTAACGATTAAGTCGCTGCGCCGCCAGTTTGCTTATGTCTCTCAGCAAGTTGTGCTGTTTAACGACTCACTTGCTAACAATATTGCTTACGCCAAACCTGATGCGACCAAAGCAGAAATCATCGCAGCCGCTAAGAAAGCGCATGTATTGGAATTTGCCGAAAAATTACCGCAGGGGTTAGATACCAATATTGGCGATAACGGCGCCCTGCTTTCCGGTGGTCAACGCCAACGTGTTGCCATTGCCAGAGCCTTGCTGTGTGATGCGCCATTCTTGATCTTAGACGAAGCCACAAGTGCGCTAGATACTGAATCTGAGCGCCATATTCAAGATGCGTTAACAGAGCTACAGCAGCAGCGCACATCAATTATCATCGCTCACCGCTTATCGACCATTGAAAATGCCACCAGTATTTTGGTGATCGATCAGGGTAAAGTGATTGAGCAAGGTAATCACGAAGAACTGCTTGCCAAAGATGGTGCTTACGCGCAACTGCACAAGTTCCAGTTCGCTCACTAAGCGCATAAGTAGCGAATCTCAAAGTTAAAGGTTAGTTGAATCACTCGCCTTTCTTTTTCAATTTTGAATTCAGTTCAAGCTTATCTTTCAGTAGGCGCTATTTACTCGTCAGGCAAACGCTCATCAAGCGCTTTAAGTGATCGTAAAAATAGCCCCAAACCGCCAACAGCAAGGACAAGAATAACGATCAAATCAAAAGAACTCATGGTACGGAAAGAAAAGCGTAATGAGGAAATCACACCGAAAATTAAACCCGTTACTGATCCTATCGCGAGTACCCAGCCCAAAAAGTTACGCCCGTTATAAAAGATAAGACCAACGCCGAACATAAAGGGGATCATAATCATCCCACTGGTCACGCTGTAACTGCCGCCCATGGCTGAAAAACTGTACAAGCGCATGCCCATACCAAAGCTTGAAGAAACGGTAATGGCATTTAACAGCATATAAAAGTGAACTGGTTTAATTGAGCCGGACACTTTAATAAAGGACAATGTTCCAATATTGAGGTGTTAAATGACAAAACGAAAAAACAAAACCTATACAACCGAATTTAAACAAGAAGCTGTAGCTTTAGTGACTGAGCAAGGCTATACGGTCTCACAAGCCGCAGCCTCTTTGGGAATTACAACTAAACTCATTTATAACTGGAAAGCTAAACTTGAACAACAACAAGCTGGCAATGCGTTAAGTGAAGGTGAACGAGCAGAGCTAAAACGACTGAGAAAAGAAGTTAAAGAACTCAAAGTGGAGAAAGAGATCTTAAAAAAGGCAAGCGCCTTCTTTGCGAAAGAAATGAAGTAAAGTACGAGTTCGTCAAAGCCAATAGTCAGGCTCATGACGTCCGCAAGATGTGTGCTGTGATGCAAGTCAGTCGCTCTGCTTACTATGCATGGCTCAAACGGCCAGCCAAGTTAATTACGGCAGAAGAGCTTCATTTATATCGGCGAGCTAAAGCGCTGTTTAAACGCAGTCGTGAAAGCTTGGGCTATCGCGAGCTACATAAAAACTTACGCAAAGAAGGCTTTGAAATTGGTAAGCACAGAACTCGAAAGCTCATGGAAGCGTTGAACCTGAAAGTAAAGCAGCGAGTTGCCTACAAGGTAACAACGAAGCGTAAGCATGCTGATGCAGTTGCAGATAATTTGCTTAATCAGAACTTTAATCCGTTGGGGCCAAATCAGATTTGGGCTGGTGATGTGACTTATTTAAAAACAGGCGAAGGTTGGATGTATCTTGCTGTTGTGATGGATTTATATTCTCGACGCATTGTTGGTTGGCATATAGATAAACGTATGACGACTGACTTAGTGATGAAAGCCATGATTAGGGCTTATAACCTGAGAAAACCAGCTAAAGGCTTAGTATTCCACTCTGACCGAGGCTCTCAATACACCAGTAAGCGTTACCGTCAGCTGCTCGAACAATTTGGTATTCGAGCGAGTATGGGTGATGTGGGAGCCTGTTGGGATAACGCAGTAGTGGAGAGGTTCTTTGGCAGTTTGAAACATGATTGGTTACTTAAAGTGGCTCAACCTACGCGTGAGCATATGAAAAATGATGTTGTCGATTATATGAAGTATTACAACTTAGAAAGACTGCATTCAGCTAATGGTGATCTGTCACCAGTAGAGTATGAAAATTCTTTTAGAAAAGTGTCCGGCTGGAGTTGACCAGAACAGATGCAAGAGCTACTCACAGGCCGCACACGTTTACCATATTAATAAACAGGATGTTTTAAATGCAAAATAATAGCAATAATCACAGTGCTGGCTCTATGGTGGCAATTGAGAACTTATTCTCTGAGTTTCAGTATGCGCTATCACAATCTAGTGACGAAAATGTCACCGATTTTATGGCGCAATTACAACAGTTGGTGCAAGGTAATAACGCACTTATATTAAAATCAATTACTGAGTTATTACCGCTTCACTTTTTTGTTGATGATTATCAGCGCGGTTATAAATGGACACCTCAGCAAGTTGAAGATTTGCTCAATGATATTGATGAATTTACTGTTACTCAAAGTGACTTCTATTGCTTGCAGCCTGTAGTTGTGAAATATCAAGCACCACAATCAAATAATGAAAAATCATGTTGGGAGCTGATTGACGGACAGCAAAGAATAACAACCAGTTATATGATTTTATCCTTCCTGCAACACAGTCAATTCACCATTGATTACCGTACACGAAAAAGTAGTGGTGAGTTTTTAGCGCATTATTTGCCGGGCACACTACAAAGTGAGTCATGGCAGAATTATATAGAAAGTTATGACTCAGAACTCAATGAGCAACAATCAAGCTCAGGACTTTCTCGCTGTGATTTAGATAATGTTGATAATTATCATTTTTATACAGCATATCGCACCATTGCTAAGTGGTTTGAAAATAAAAGCGAGCAACAAAAACAATGTTGGCTTAATAAGTTTTTAAATCATACCAAAGTTATTTGGTATGCAGCACTGGATATGGATGCAGCGCAAAATAAACAAAAGTCGATTGATATTTTTATGCGTTTAAACAGTGGCAAGATCCCGCTGACTAACGCAGAGCTTATTAAAGCACTGTTTTTGCATTACGCTAATGCCGAAGAACTTACTGAGGTGGGTAGGTTAAAACAGTCACAAATGGCGCAGCAATGGGATGCTATTGAGCATGTATTACAAAACCAAGATTTTTGGGCTTTTTTGCAACCCTACAACAAGGAAAATAAGCACGCCAACCATATTGAGTTTCTGTTTGACCTACTTACCAATAAGCCAACTCATAAAGCCAATACCCTCGAAAGCCAAGATGTATTCTTCTCGTTTAACCATTATTACCGCGAATTAAAACAGGCAGGAAATAAAGCTGAATTTATTGAGCATCAATGGCACCAACTAAGACAAGGGTTTTATCGCTTACAGGAATGGTTTGAAAATGATGAGCTTTATCATTTAACAGGATTTTTAATCACTCGCAGTATTTGTAACATTCAAACGTTATGGCAAATGTCTGAAGGGGTGACGAAATCTGAGTTTGTAAAACTACTTAAAGCACGTATTGCAAAAGAGCTTGTTAAATATTTCACTGACGAGAGTAAAAAGCAAACCTTTAGCGCGTTGCAATATGGTGGCAATCGTCAGCATATTATTTCGGTGCTAATTCTATTTAATATTGCAGCCCACAGAAAACAAGGTACAAGACTTTCTTTTAATACATATGCCAATACACAGTGGGATATAGAGCATATTCACGCACAAAACTCGCAACAACTTGATGAATCTAAAGAGCAGGATGTTTGGTACTCATCACAGCAAGCACTTATTGAAAGTGAAGATATTCCAAAGGACAGCAAAGCTCAGTTGCTCGACTCACTTACTCAATGGAATAGCCTAAGAAAAATAACTTCTGACGATGAAGAAAATATGTTAGCGCTTAAAGCGTCACTACAAGAATATACAAAGCAGCTTGGTGATGTTGTAGGAGTTCTTAAAGAAGAAGAAATGGATGGTCTTGATAACTTGTGTTTACTTTCTGCCAAAGTAAACAGAGGTATAGGTAATGCCATTTTTGCGCAAAAAAGGAAACTCATTTTACAGTATGAAAAAGGAATTAATGGTAAACAAGCGCAATGTTTTATCCCGATTGCGACAAAAAATGTATTTTCTAAATTTTATAGCGAAAATGTGTCTCATATGCACCAGTGGTCAACTGAAGACCGAAAAGCTTATCGTAAAGAGTTAATTGCATGCTTTAACTTTTATAGTGTCATGGAGGGACTAGCATGAGTATGAAAAAGACATTTTGGCAATTACTTGACGAGCATGCCATTAGCATACCGATTATTCAACGAGATTATGCGCAGGGTAGAGACGATAGCAAGGCAAACCAAATAAGAACTGAGTTTATTGCTGATCTTTTTACCATGATCAACGACCCGGAAAAAAGTCAAGATCTCGATTTTATTTATGGCTCAGTTAAAGATGACCACCTGATTTTGCTAGATGGTCAGCAACGTATTACCACGTTATTTTTGCTCCATTGGTATATTGCAATTGGCACGGGCAACCTTGCTACTGTAAAAAGTAAATTGGCTAAATTTAAATATGAAAATCGAGTCACCTCTAAAGAGTTTACCCATTCATTACTGCGTTTCAGTGATGATATTGTAATTCAAGAAATAGAGGGGAGCTTGTCTGAAATGCTTTTTGATGCGAGCTGGTTTTTCTCGGTATGGAAGGACGATCCAACGGTTAAGGCAATGCTAGTGATGCTAGATGAGATCCATCGGGTATTTAAAGCTGCACTTTCGCCTGACTTATGGAATATGTTGATTTGTAGTGAAAAGCCACCAGTTACCTTCCATTTTCTAAACATGGATAACTTTGCACTAACAGACGAACTTTATATAAAAATGAACGCCAGAGGGCAGGCTTTGACAGAGTTTGAAAACCTAAAGGCATGGTTGCAAGGTTATGTTAACCGCTCTGAAGAGATCTGTTTAGCTGAAGATTTTTGGTTGAAGCTCGATAAATCATGGACAGACGTTTTTTGGAAAATGCGGCCTAAAGGCAGTACTGAGGTTGATGATACTTACTTACGCTTTTTTAAAACCATTGCCCTAACTCAATTTGTCTCTACCATTGAAAATGCAAGTAAGAAGAATGAAAAAGAATATGAAAGTGTTGTAAGCCAATTGCGCGACAATTCTTACTTTGGTCATTCGCAGTATGAGACATTAAAGTGTTTTTCAAATACCTGCTTAAATAATGCTTACCAATTCCTTGATTTTATTCACGACATACAATTTAACTTTGACTGTGAAACTTTTATTAAAGATAAAGTGCTAAAAACCTTTAATGACGGTATCAATAAAAACGGTTATTTGGAAAAAGTTCGTTTTGCTTCGCTTTATAA
Source organism: Thalassotalea euphylliae (assembly GCF_003390335.1). NCBI lineage: Bacteria > Pseudomonadati > Pseudomonadota > Gammaproteobacteria > Alteromonadales > Colwelliaceae > Thalassotalea > Thalassotalea euphylliae. Next base: position 4,666,042 of record NZ_QUOU01000001.1, on the reverse strand, counting down.
TTTTATTTGTATTAACCCTTGTTTTAAAAACATCAATTCGCTCTCTCATGAGGATGTGAAGAACTTAGTGTATTGGTTAGAGGTTACAGAACGACTTATAAACAACACAGCTTACGACTCTGCCGCAGATTATGTTAATGCAGTAAATTCGCTTTCTAGTTTGGCTAACAAGCTCTATTCAAATGTTTTCACTAATTTAGCTAAGCTTGAAAGCAAAGATATCCAATTCTTTAATGAGCTACAAAGAAGTGAAGAAATACTTAAAGCTCAACTTATTATCAATGATGAACAATGGCTAAAAGCATTTAAACCCTACCACGAGCACAGTTATTTTTATGGTCAAATTGGGTTCTTACTTGATTCATGCAAACATGAAAGTGAAAGTTCGTTTTGTATAGATACATTTAAACGTAATGCCAGCAAAGCAGCCGTATTATTTTCAAGTGATGTACTTGGAAGAAAAGACTACCTAGTTCATAGGTCATTATTAACTTTTGGCGACTATCTTGTTAAGCAGTGGCGAAATAAAAGTTTTTGTAGAAACGTTCAAAGCAATGCTCGTGATCGCAATGAAAACTGGCGCAGTGTATTTAATGATAAATCTCATAGACAAAAGCTCTTATTCCAACTTTTGAATGCACTGGATGAAGGGCATGAAATAATAGGAATGGAACACCTTATTGCAAATTCAAAAGTGATTGGTTGGCGTAAATGTATTATTGATGAGCCAGAGATGCTTAACGAATGTAGCAAAATGTGTGCTCGCTTTGGTTATGGTGAAAGTGGCGAAATATATTTACTGTGTGGTCAAAAAATGTCTGGCTATCATTATGGCTTATATAGCTATTATGTCTTCTTAAAATTAAAAAGGTTAGTTAAAGAAAATGCACCTGAGCTATCAAGTTTATTGAAGCTGGATTATGAGTATCATTGGGTCTATAGCGATAATGATGTACCTAGTGTGCATTTCAAAAACTGGAAAGGTCTTGATCTTTATTTTTGTTTCAACAAGACATTTACCTATGAATTATGGCAAGACGATAAGGAAGTGACTTTTGAAGATGATGCATCAACAAAAGCGCTAAGCAAGTTTGCATATGAAATTACTGGACTAAAGGAAGTGTCAGAATGAGTAATGTCGGTCAATTAGAGAGAAAAACCCAAAACCGCGTAGTTAAGTTTTTTAAAGAACAACTTGATTACGACTACCTAGGTAATTGGGAATACCGAGAAGGTAACAGCAATATTGAAAAAGACCTGCTCACTAAATGGCTAAAAGGTCGTGGAATTTCTGATGCACTGATTACCCGTACATTACGCCAACTGGATACTGCCGCAGCCCTAGGTGAAGGTAAAAAGCTTTTTGATGCAAACAAAGATGTTTATCGCCTTCTTCGCTATGGCGTAAAAGAAAAAGAAGGTGCGGGTGAACAAAACCAAACAGTTTGGCTAATAGACTGGAAAAAACCAGAAGCTAATGACTTTGCCATTGCTGAAGAAGTCACTGTAAAAGGTGAATTGAAAAAACGCCCTGATATTGTGATTTACGTTAATGGCATCGCACTTGGGGTCATTGAACTAAAACGCTCTTCAGTATCAGTCAGCGAAGGTATTCGCCAAAACTTAGATAATCAAAAGAAAGCGTTTATTCGTAATTTCTTTACCACCATGCAGCTCGTTATGGCGGGTAATGACACCCAAGGTGTTCGTTATGGCACGATTGAGACATCTGAAAAATACTACCTTGAATGGAAAGAATATAGCGGTAAAGAAAACCCCAATCCTCTTCCAGCAAAAGGCATTACAACAGAGAACTTACTCGATATTCATATCGCACAATTGTGCGATAAAAAGCGATTCATGCAACTCATTCATGACTTTATCGTGTTTGACGCTGGCGTGAAGAAAACATGCCGACACAACCAATACTTCGGCATCCAAGCGGCACAGAAACACGTTCAAATGCACGATGATGGCATTATCTGGCACACGCAAGGTTCAGGCAAAAGCTTAACGATGGTTTGGCTTGCCAAATGGATACGTGAAAATGTAACAGATTCACGGGTGCTAATTGTTACTGACCGAACCGAATTAGACGAACAAATAGAAAAAGTTTTCTCTGGTGTTGATGAAGAGATCTATCGCACTAAAAGCGGACGGGACTTGGTTGCCACGCTTAATCAACCTAACCCTTGGCTATTCTGTTCACTAGTACATAAGTTTGGTCGAAATGGCGAAGCAGTTACCGAAGAAGATGATGATGAAGCAACAAAAGACTACCTTGAAGCATTAACCAAAAACCTACCAAGTGACTTTGCAGCAAAAGGTAACTTGTTTGTGTTTGTTGATGAGTGTCACCGAACACAATCAGGCAAGTTACACGAGGCGATGAAAGCTATTTTACCTGAAGCCATGTTTATAGGTTTTACAGGTACGCCACTGATGAAAAAGGACAAGAAAAAGTCCTTGGAAGTATTCGGCCCATATATTCACACTTACAAATTTGATGAAGCCGTAAGTGATGGTGTGGTGCTAGATCTTCGTTATGAAGCAAGAGATATTGATCAGCATTTAACGTCAGAGAAAAAAGTAGACCAGTGGTTTGAAGCTAAGACTAAAGGGCTTTCTAACCTTGCTAAAATGCAGCTAAAACAAAAATGGGGCACCATGCAAAAGGTGCTCTCCAGCAAATCTCGTTTAGAGCAAATTGTTAGCGACATTTTAATGGATATGGAAATCAAACCTGCGCTGATGTCTGGTAGAGGTAACGCCATGCTTGTGTGCGCTAGCGTCCATCAAGCATGTGTTATTTATGATTTATTTAGTAAGACCGACCTTGCAGGAAAGTGTGCAGTAGTAACCAGTTATCAGCCAGTCGCAGGCGCTATAAAAGGCGAAGAATCTGGTGAAGGCTTAACTGAAAAGCTGTTTAAGTATGACACCTATCGCAAAATGTTAGCTGAGTACTTTGAGCAAAGCGAAGAAGAAGCAGCCAAGCGTGTAGAAGAGTTCGAAAAAGCCGTTAAGAAACGCTTTATCGAAGAGCCGGGGCAAATGCGTCTACTGATCGTTGTAGATAAGCTGCTCACTGGCTTCGATGCCCCTTCTGCCACTTACCTCTATATCGATAAAAAAATGGCCGATCACAACCTATTCCAAGCCATCTGCCGTGTAAACCGATTGGATGGTGAAGATAAAGACTACGGTTACATCATCGACTACAAAGACTTGTTCCGTTCACTTGATAAAGCCATTAAAGATTACACAGCCGAAGCGTTTGATGGCTACGATGCTGACGATGTTAAAGGGCTTTTAAAAGATCGCTTACAAGAATCTCGTGCTGACTTAGATAATGCGTTAGAAGCGGTACGAGCGTTATGTGAGCCAGTGAAAGCACCTAGAGATACTAAAGATTTTATCCATTATTTTTGTGGTGAGTCTGGTGTTGAATCTAAAGATGAAAATGAGCGCACTGAAAAAGAAGCACTACGTTTAACTCTATATCAATCAGTCGCTAAACTGATTCGTGCATACACTAACCTTGCAAATGAAATGGAGCAAGCTGGTTACACCTTTGAAGAAGCTGAAAATATTAAGAAAGAAGTCGCATACTTCGAAAAGGTTCGTGACGAAGTAAAACTTGCCAGTGGCGACTTACTCGAAATGAAACGTTTTGAGCCAGCCATGCGTCATCTATTGGATATGTATATTCGAGCTGATGACAGCGAATTATTGATGGACTTTGAAGAGTTGGGCTTAATTGATCTCGTGGTAAACAACAACGGTAAAGGTTTAGAGGATTTACCTGAAGGCTTGCGGGACAACGAAGACGCAATGGCAGAAGCCATTGAAAATAACGTCAGAAAAACTATTGTTGATGAAAATCCAGTAAACCCAAAATACTTTGACAGTATGGCAACCTTGCTCGATGAAATCATTAATCAGCGAAGAGAACAGGCTATTAGCTATCAAGAGTATCTAGAGCAAATTAGAGCACTAGCAAAAAAAGTGGTAAATCCAACTGAAAATAGCAATCAAAGCTACCCCACTTCTGTTGATACGCCAGCCAAACAAGCAATTTATGATAACTTCGGTAACGATGAAGTACTTACAACTAAAATTGATACTGCTGTTCGCTACACTAAAAAAGCAGATTGGCTTGGAGATAGATTTAAAGAGCGTGAGATAGCTAACGCAGTGCGAGAAGAAGCGGCAGGTTATGAGGTCAATATTGTAGATGTGATGGAGCTAATTAAAGCTCAGAAGGAATACCATTAGTGCGCCATACCAAAAGCAATGCTCACAGTGTTGAAGTAGTTCGCATTGGTGACATTGATGTTGAGCTAAATCGCAGAGCTATTAAAAACATTCACTTAAGCGTACTACCGCCAAATGGCAAAGTACGCTTGTCTATCCCCAACGATACGAGTGAACAAAAGATTAGGCTGGCGATCGTAAACAAACTTGCATGGATTAAGAAACAGCAAGCTGACTTTGCAGGACAAGAGCGTCAATCAATACGAGAAATGGTTAATGGTGAATGCCACTACCTATGGGGTAAAAAATACCGCTTAAAGCTTGTTGAGGCGCAAGGGAAATACGCGGTTACCGCAAAAGGCAACGGTAATTTAGTGTTAGCAGTTGCAGAAAATACGTCAACCGACAATAAGCTCAAACTGCTTAACCGTTTCTATCGAGATGAAATGCAGCGCTCACTTGAGAAGTTATTACCTCAATGGGAAAAAAAACTAGGTGTAAACGCTAACTCTCTCAATATCAAAAAGATGAAAACCAAATGGGGAAGCTGCAATATTCAAGCGAAGCGTATATGGCTTAACCTCGAACTTGCTAAGAAGCCACCAGAGTGTATGGAGTTCATCGTTGCCCACGAGCTAGTTCACTTGCTAGAACGCCACCATAATGAGCGATTCAGATCTTTCATGGACAAGTACATGCCTAACTGGCGTGAACGCAGAGACTTGCTTAATAGCCTGCCTCTGGCCTATGAGGATTGGAGTTATTAATAAGCTCTTAAATGAGACAAACTGATCAACAATCTCATTTTTTATTAGATTGTCTCTTTTACTATTAGAATGTCTCATTTTTTAATAGCAGAATACAATTAAACCGCCTGCCCACAAGCTACACCAGAGCTCCACGCGAATTGGAAGTTGTAGCCCCCAAGCCAACCCGTTACGTCAATCACTTCGCCAATAAAAAACAAGCCTTTGGCGTTTTTCGCCTCAAAGGTTTTTGAGCTGAGTTCATCAGTTTCGACGCCGCCTAAGGTGACTTCTGCGGTGCGGTAACCTTCGGTGCCGTTAGGTTTAATTTGCCAGTGGTGTAGGTATTGTTGCAAGTAAGTAACTTCTTCATTGCTGAGTTGGCTGATCACTTTGTCGGTCAGCTCTTTGTTGTTGACCATAGCTTCTACTAAGCGTTTGGGTAACACAGTGGTTAGCAAATTTTTCAGTGATTTTTGTGGGCTGTTTTGACGCCAATCTTTGACGAGCTCTGCAATTGGACTGTCTGGCAGTAGATCAATAGTTACTGCCTGCCCTGCTCGCCAAAATGACGAAATTTGCAGTATTGCGGGGCCGGATAAGCCGCGATGCGTAAACAAAATATTCTCACGAAATTGGGTGCCATCATCAGCGGTGACAACTGTTGGCAAACTAATGCCTGACAAACCGTCAAAACGTTGTTTGTCGTGATCGTGCAAGGTAAATGGCACCAGTGCTGCCATGGTTGGCAAAACGTCTAAATCGAATTGCTCTGCGATTTTATAGCCGATAGGTGTTGCTCCTAATTTCGGCATGGTTAAGCCACCTGAAGCGATAACCAAAGAGTGGCACTGGTAAGTTTCACCTGAGGTGACAACTTGGTAGCCTTGTTCACTTTCTTCGCTTTCTCTAGATAAGGCGGTTACTGACAGCACTTCGCTGCGTAGCGCGATATTTACCCCTGCCCAGTCACACTCGGTCATCAAAATATCAACGATATCTTGCGCGCTATCATCACAAAATAGCTGGCCTAAAGTTTTATGGTGATAAGCAAGCCCATGGCGATCTACCAACTCAATAAAGTCTTGCGCGCTGTAGCGGCTTAGTGCTGATTTAACGAAGTGTGGGTTCTGGCACAGGTAGTTTTCGGGACGCGCATTTTCGTTGGTAAAATTACAGCGGCCACCACCACTGATCAGAATTTTACGACCGGGCTTTTTCCCCATATCCACGACAGTAACAGATTTTCCGCGATAACCAGCGGTGGCGGCGCACATAAGGCCGGCGGCACCGGCGCCAATAATTAAAACGTCTGTAGTGACAACTGACATGAAAAAGGCTCTATTGAAAATAAAGCCGCTATTATAGTGAGATTACAAAAAAGGGGCTATCAAGCCCCTGTTATTTTTTGTGATGTATTTGCTTAAAGCGAGTGTGCTTAGGCGTTGGCATCCGTCATTACACTACCATTGCCGCCAGATTTAGCCATTTCCGCTAAGTCTTTATCAACAAAGAATAGTGCGTGGCCATCGTGACCAACTAGATTGATTTTATCGAGCACGCTTTTGAATAAGGTTTCTTCTTCGTGCTGCTCAGCAACGTACCATTGCAAGAAGTTAAAGGTTGAGTAATCTTGCGAGGTAAAAGCCTTATGCGCCAAGCTGTTAATTTGCTCTGTAATATGGCATTCGTGCTTGTATGTTTGTTCAAACACATCAGCTAATGAACTGAACTCGTACGGCGGCGCTTCAATAGCGCCTAAAATTGGCATAGCACCGGTTTCACTGACGTAAGTGAATAAGCGGTTCATATGATCCATTTCTTCAAGTGCATGCTTACGCATAAACTCTGCTGCACCTTCAAAGCCTTGGTCTTCACACCAAGCGCTCATTTGCAGATACATATTTGATGAGTAAAACTCTAAATTAATTTGTTGGTTAAGCTCTTTAACCATTTCCGGCTTCAACATAGGAACAACCTCACAGCGTTAATAATGGCGGCATTGTGCCAAAAAGTTTCGATGATGACAAATAAAAACCAATAAAAACAAATGGATACAAAGTGATAATGGTTATTGTTTATCTTCTGTTATGCACTCGATAATTGCTGATTACAATGCAGCAAGCACAGCTTCCGCTTTTGAAACTTCAAATTCTTTTGGTTTTTCAACGTTTAACAAGGTTACTGTGCCATTTTCAATGACCATAGCGTAACGCTGAGAACGCAACCCACCGAATGCGCCAGTCTCCATCTCAAGACCTAGGGCTTTAGCGAAGCTACCATCACCGTCGCCTAGCATGGCAATATGCTCGGCATTCTGTGCCGCGCCCCAAGCATTCATCACAAAGGCATCGTTAACTGATACACAAGCAATTAAGTCAACGCCTTTAGCGGCAAATTCATCCGCATTAACAACGTATCCCGGCAAGTGCGCGGCTGAACAGGTTGGCGTAAATGCGCCAGGTACAGCAAATAGCACCACTTTTTTGTTGGCAAATAACTCATCAGTTTGGTGAGTGATCATCTCGCCATCTTTGAGTTCTTGTAGTTGGCCGCTTGGCATCTTGTCATTAAGGGCAATGGTCATCTGTTGTGCTCTCGTCTAATGAATGATTATTTTAGTTTGATTGGCTTACACAAAAAGCCTTTGTCATGCGCACTGCGGGCGCAGTCTTTACAGATAAAACGGGGTTTATCAACAATGTGGATCAACTCGTGGATATTTTTCTCAATATCCTTTCTTTTCCACTTACAAAGTGATTTAGCCATAAAAAAACCTCTGACACTTATTCTAAAGTATTAGCGGCTTATTTGCTTGCTCAGATTGACGAAAATACCCTAAGAAACCAGCTTTAATGTATCACTAATATCAACTACTTGTGCGGCAACGTCACTTGAAATGGTTTTCGCAAGCTGCCGTGAATGTGTGACCTCACCACGCATACTTGCCATCGCTTGCTCAAATTCTGCGAAGTGCTGGCGTTGCTGGTTAATTTGCGCTAACGAGTCGGCAGCAACATGCGCAGAAGCACTGGCTTGGTGCAGTACGTTAGCCGTATTTTCATTGAGCACATCAGAAATTTCTCGCTGTCGGCTTGAAGCCGCTTCAATATCAAAAATATTGGTTTCCAGCGCTTTGCTGTCGCGGTTTAATTGTTCTAAACGATCGCTCACTTGTTTAAGGGATTCTTGTGTTTTCCCGGCCAGTTGGCGCACTTCATCGGCAACCACTGAGAAACCTCTGCCGTGTTCACCCGCGCGCGCCGCTTCAATGGCGGCATTGAGTGCCAGTAGATTCGTTTGATCTGCAATCGAGCTGATCACATCAACAATCGTTCCGACGCTCTCTACTGATTGGCCGAGCGATTCAATTGCTTCTTTACCTGCTTGTGCCGCAAGGCTAGTCTGCTCGCTGGCGGCTAGTGCCTCATCAACCTTTTGTTGACTGTCAGTGAGCGCCTGTTGGCTCGCTTGCGCATTGTCGACCACTTGTTGCGACAGTGAGTTTACATGTTCAGTCACTTGCGACAGTGCCGACATAATCTCATCTACTGCTGCTAAGTGGCTGCTGGTGCTTGACGATGAATTTAAAATAGTTTGTGCTTGCGTTTCCATGGTTTGCATGGCGGTTGATACTAAGCCTAATTGTTTGGCTTTTTGTTTGTCTTCTTCTGCTAGCTGAGTCACCATTTTGTTAAAGCTGCCAGCGATTTGCCCTAGCTCAGTTTTCGCTGGAATCCCTTCAATTAAATCAACACGCCCCTCATTTACTAAGGTAACGAAACTGTCGCGCAGGCGGCGCAGCGGGTTGAGCACCACACTGCGCGTGAGCCAGTAGTTTGCTGCAAGAAATACGACAAGAATTGACATCAACACCAGCACAACCCAAGTGATGCGATCATTAATACTTTTTTGCTGAGCAAGGATGACGGCTTCACCTTGGATAATAACCGTTTCAATGGCGGCGACATCGGCATTAAGCAAAGCTAAGCCTTGCTGGCGCTGTTGCTGTTGGGCTAGTGTGTTGTCCAATTCACTGCGGTAGCGATTAACCAGTGAGCGCAGCTCAGCCAAGGCCTCTTCGCTTAAATCGGTTGTATCTTCTTCATCGTCAAGCAATAAGTCGTCATCGTCGCTTAATTCGTCTTCGTCACTCGCCTCCATAATGCCAAGCAATGGAAAATTAGCGAGCTTGCCAGCCAGACCATTCAACTCAGATAAGGGCTGAACTATTAGCGAGGAATTAACGTTATCGCTGGCAAATACTTTAGTACGAGCATTGATGACGCTGGTTAAGGTAGTGGCAATATGATTAGTGGTGGCAAGGTAGTCTAAGCGCTGATCGCTGTTTAGCTTATTTGATTGGCGCGCATAGTTAGCAAGGCTGCTATTTAACGCAGCGATACCTTGCTCGTTGTTGCGTAAAAGCGCCATCGGATCGCCACTAAGCTTACCGAGTGGACGATATTTTTCTTCAATATGTTGTTTGAGAAGTGCTGTTTTCTCGGTAATTTCGGTGACGAGCTCGGTAATTGCTAACTGCTTTGCACCTAGTCTAATTTCGTCGAGTTGTTGCTCGGCATCCGTTAACAAGCTGACATCGCCAGATTGCAGGTAGTTGGCGGTGGTTCGGTAAAAATCGACAGTGGTGTTCGACTTTAACTGCTGGTACTCAGTAATCAGCAGGCGATTAGCTTTAAGCGTGTCAGCCACTTGAAACATCGTCAATAGAAAAATCACCGCAAAGCTGCTAATTGCAACTACTGAGGCACGGGAAAAAGTTGAAACTCGCACAGCCTATCTCTCGCCAACCAAATTGGCGCGGATAATACAGAGAGATTGTGACACTTTTGTTACGGAGATATTTCAGCACTTAGCTAAGTGTTTGTAATAAAAACGTTAATTTTTGGAGGGTTAGCTGTAAAAGTTACTCTACTCACTTTTATCAATTAATAAAAAAGTCGATAAAATGAATAAGATAGCTTGATATTACTCAACATTGGCGAGGCATTAATAGGGGGCGGCGTGTTGCTTTTTGTTTACAACACACCGAATTTTTTGAGTGAATGTTAATCACGAACCATGCGAATTATGCAGGTTTAGGAATACCCTTGTTAACGTAAATGTCGAAGCGATTTTTCTTCATTTTCACTTCTGTAGAAGGCTTTTTCTCTGCCAAGTGTTCGGCATACGTTGGCCGTTTTACCACGACGCGATATGCTGCTAGTGTCAGGGCTGGTGCGAGTAGTTGATCTGCATCGATATCGGCGCCCACCAAATGTTGGAATACGCGCATTTCTTTTTTAATTTGCGCGGACTTTTCTTTGTGTGGATACATAGGGTCTAGGTATACCACATCCACATCTGCTAGTTGTGGCATATCTTGTGTCGAAGACTGATGAATTAAGGTCATGCGCTCAGCAATGTCGCTAATGTCGGCGTTAAGGCGAGCGCGGGCTAAACCATCCGCTAACAAGGCGGCGACAACAGGGTTACGCTCGACCAGCGTTAGTCGGCAACCAAGTGCTGCCAGCACGAACGCATCGCGGCCAAGACCGGCTGTGGCGTCTAATACATGAGGATTAAAACCGTGCTTGAGCCCAATGGCTTTGGCGATATCTTGGCCACGGCCACCCCCAAATTTACGGCGATGCCCGACTGCTCCATCAACAAAATCCACTTTTATGGGGGCGAGTTTAGGTTCGTCGAGTTTAACTAATTCAAGTACTTGGTCGTTGACTTGTAAAACGAAGGTCAGTTCGTCAAAGTTAGTGGCCGCTGCGATGTCGCCGATGTAGTCAAAGTTCCATTGCTGTGCCACTTGTTTGGCATAGTCAACATCCGTTTTGTGAACGTAAGCAACGGCAACCTGCAGGTTAGTGTCTGCCATTAGCTATCATCCTCATGCACTTGAATGTAGTTATCGCCAGTGGCGTACGCCACTAGGCGGCTAAGCTGAGTTAAACTTAACCCTGATTCTTGCTGCCAACGATTAAACGCGGCTTGAATGGTGGTTAAGCTGGCTTTGGTTTGCAGGCCGCCAGAGATTAAGTCATGGGCGCGAAAGTAGGCTTCAACATCGCGCGAGAGCAAGAAAGTATCTTTGCCAAGCGCACGCAAGGCGTAAGGGCCAGTATTACCGCCCAAACGCGCACCGTGCTTTTTCAGGTGCGCCCATAAACCAATAATATTGTCACTTGGCCATTGTTGAATAAACTCCGCAAAGGAATGGCCGTTTTGCTGCTCTTCAAAAATCATTTGCGCATTGGCTTTAATGGTTTTCACCTTGTTAAAGTTGCGAATGATTTTCGGATCGGCGGCTTTTCGCTCTAGCATGTCTTCGGGCATCATCAAGATTTTCTCGATGTTAAAGCCGAAGAAGACGGCTTCAAAGTCGTGCCACTTTTGCTCAACCACGCGCCAAACAAAACCCGATTGGAACACTTTTTTAGTGAATGCCGCAAGATAGCGATCGTCCGGCAACCTGCCAAGGGCTGCTTGGTTCTCCACGGGTGGCAGTAATAGGTTTAGCTGAGCCACGCCGCCTTTGCGTTCGGCGGCGCGCTGATAGAGTTTATCGAAGGCTTCTAGTTTCATCGTTTAACGCCTAAATTCAATGCCTAAATTCAACGACTAAGCCGCCTGAATGCCGCTGTGGCGCAGCAGGGCATCAATTTCTGGTTCACGACCTCTAAAGGCTTTAAATAGCTCGCTTGGCTCTTGTGAGCCACCTTTTTCAAGAATATTTTCCAAGAAGCTACGGCCGGTTGCTTGGTTAAATACCCCCTCTTCTTCAAAGCGGGCAAACGCGTCGCTTGATAGGACTTCCGCCCATTTGTAGCTGTAGTAACCTGCGGCATAACCGCCACCAAAGATATGACCAAAGCTGTGCTGAAAGCGGTTAAATTCAGGCGCTTTAACGACAGCATATTGCGCACGGACATCGTTTAATACCATTTGAATATGCTCGGTTTTTTCTGGTGAAAATTGCGCGTGCATGGTGAAATCAAACAAACCAAACTCTAGTTGACGCAACATTTGCATCGCCGATTGGAAGTTTTTCGCGGCCAGCATTTTATCTAGCATGCTTTGCGGTAATGGCGCACCCGTTTCAAAGTGGCCTGAAATAAAGCTGAGCGCTTCTGGTTGCCAGCACCAGTTCTCTAAAAACTGGCTCGGTAATTCAACCGCATCCCAGGCAACACCGTTGATGCCGGCAACACTTGAGGCGTTAATTTGCGTCAGCATGTGGTGAATACCGTGACCGAATTCGTGGAATAAAGTGACCACTTCATCGTGGGTGAACAAAGCAGGTTTGTCCCCTACTGGGCCGTTAAAATTACAGGTTAGGTAAGCGACAGGTAGTTGTACGGTGTCGTTGGCCAGCGCACGGCGGCCAACGCAATCGTCCATCCAAGCACCACCGCGCTTCTTCTCGCGCGCGTATAAATCCAAGTAGAAGCTGCCGCGCAGTTGTTCGTTTTCGTCGTAAACATCGTAGAACTTAACGTCTTGGTGCCAGACATCAACACCTTCACGTTGTTTAATGGTTAGACCAAACAAGCGATTGACCACCTCAAACAAACCAGCAACAACGGTTTGCTCAGGGAAATACGGGCGCAATTCTTCGTCAGAAATTGCGTAGCGCTCTTGTTTCAGCTTTTCGCTGTAGTAGGGTAAATCCCATGCAGCTAATGCTTCAACTTGATGCTTTTCTTTGGCAAAGTCGTGTAATTCTGCCAGCTCTTGCTCGCCTTGCGGTTTCGATTTAGCCGCCAAGTCTTGTAAAAAGCCAATCACTTGCTCGCTGGAGTCAGCCATTTTGGTGGCCAGCGATTTGTCGGCGTAGTGGGCAAAATCAAGCAGTTGAGCAAGTTCGTGACGTAGCGCAAGAATGTCTTTCATCACCTGTGAGTTGTCGAATTCTCCGGCATTTGGGCCCAGCTCTGAGGCGCGAGTAACAAACGCTCGGTACATTTTCTCGCGTAGTTCGCGATTATCGCAGTACATCATGACAGGTAAGTAGCTTGGGAAATCTAAGGTAAACAGCCAACCGTTAAGTTCTTTTGCTTGGGCGAGCTGGGCAGCTGCTGCTTTGGCGCTTTCAGGTAAGCCGGCAAGCTCAGCTTCATCGGTGATATTAACGGTAAAGGCTTGGGTCGCATCGAGCAAGTTGTTATTAAAGTTAGAGCTTAGCTCTGATAATTTGGCCACAATTTCGCCGTAGCGCTTTTGTTTCTCCGGTGCCAGTGCAATGCCAGATAAGGTAAAATCGCGCAGCGCATTGTCGATCACTTTTTTCTGTGCTGTGTCTAACGTTTGGTAGTGATCGCTCTCGGCTAACTGCTTATAAGCCTGGTATAAGCCTTGGTGCTGACCAACAAACGTGCCGTATTCAGACAGTAACGGCAAACAGCTTTCATAGGCTTCGCGTAACTCGTCGCTGCTCAATACGGAATTTAGGTGCGATACTGGCGACCATAACTTACCCAAAACATCGTCAACTTCGTCAATGGGCATGACTAAATTTTGCCATGTGTAGGTATCATTATTTGTTAACACTTGTTCGATACTCTGCTTGCAATCAGCAATGGCTTTTTCCACCGCAGGTTTTACGTGTTCAGGTTTGATCGCTGAAAATTGAGGTAGGGCATGTGATTGCAGTAATGGGTTTGTCATAAAGTTAGCCTTAGGCATCGGTTATTATCAGCTATACATTTATAGTCAGTAGTCGCGTAATTCAAGAGGCGCACTATATTTATTGTAGGTTTACTATTATACCAAGTGAAATAACTACTTAATCATTCAGCGAGAATTAAAAGGCTTAGAGGTAAGGCTTTGATGGCAGAGAATGTTTGCTCTGCTTTTTACATGGAAAGCAAAATCAATAACGCAGCATATGAGCCTTTTAAACTCGCCCTTTGGGCTGAGGGATCCCCATTTATCATACAATGATTATCTTGTTGTAGTCGTTAATGAAATTTAACCAACTCCTTTTGATAAACCTCTTTGTTAACTGGTGAGGGCATTGTTTGACAATATTTTTGGCGAGTGACAGAAATGAAAGCACGCGCCGCTTTCTCACGGTATTTGCTTGGAACCTAAAGTGCCATTTTCTTCTTTCTGCTTCAAAGCCAATAAGCCAGAGTACCAAGCTTGCTACACAAGCGATAAGGCACAGTATGCTCATCCGTTTAATGCCCATCGTTCGACTAAACCGCCAAGAAAAACCATACTGCTCACTTTTGTCATCTCTAAAGTTTTGCTCTATTTGCATACGTTTAGCGTACAAATTGATTACTTCGCGACTTGTTAGCTCGGCATCAGATGTCGCGATGAGCCAAGGTTCATGAGCAAGGTTGCGGTACATTTTATCATCCTTAGTAAAGCGGCTTTTCCCGCGTCGGCCTCTGTGCTCACCTTGATAAAGGTGCAGGCTCGCTTGGCACCCCGTTTTGCTGTGTTGCGTTAACCTTGCGCTCCCTAAATTTTTAGGTGTACAACTGGCGTCCTTTCTTAACTGCGCTAAGGTTTGCCATTGCGTTGGCTGCTGTTTCAATTGGCACTTCATTGTACCTCGCAGTCGACCAATAAAATCCCATCCGTGGGCAAGTACTTCGGCATACCAAGGTGTTAAAAAGCCGCCGTCAGATGTGATATACACTTTCGCATGCCCCGCCAATATGTGACTTAATCGTGAGAGAAACAATTGATGAGTGGTACGGGTTTCCTTATCCTTTTCTTCAACAACCATGTTGTAGAGCGTCATTGAGCGACCATCGACCAATAAACTAGCGCGTAACAAATGATAATTTGAGCCACAGCACCCACTCCAGTCGACAGCAATGACTAGGTATGGCAATTGGCTTATAACGGGCTTGGCAAGCGCACGGTAAATGTCAATAAGCTCTCGTTGTAAGTGGTCATTGTTTAAAAATCTGTCGATTCGTTTAATTTTGTTTTTACTGAACGCTTTTCCTTCGAGGTGTCGACCTATATCAGTGAGAGTTAACCGATTCGAGTCAATTAACGCATCGGCACTGAGCATTAAGGTTTTCATGCGTGCGCGATTGAAGGAAGAGAGGGTATTTTTAAGGTAGTTGTGGCATAGTGATTTAACAGGCATAGCAGTTGTCCTTATTGTGTTTGGCGATTCAATAAGATCACAAATTGTTATGCCTGTCACTTTTTGGGGATTCCTCAGCCCTTTGGGAGCGTGTCAGCGTCGCGATAACTACGCCAAATTGATGAGATGTAGAATAACTATATCAACAAAAATTTGGCTTGTTCTCCCACCGCTGACAGCGCTCTGAATTGATCAATTAATCAATTCAATTGGTACTACAGATTTATGCCAACATTCACTGCTGGCTGTGTAAATCAATTGTAGTGAATTGTTTTACCTTGTTGTGTATGCGGACGAAAGAGGATTTTTTCGGCATAATAGCAAGTTAGCTTTGTATTTCTTTTTTAGTTTAGGGTAAGTTAGTTTGCGTCGAATAATGTGGTGTCTGCTATTGCTGAGTGTGTTAATCACTCGCTCTGTTTTTGCGATCAGCAACACCAGTTTGTCATTATCAAATATTAGTGTGGCTGATGGTCTTAATAGTGCCAGTGTTTTTGCGGTGATGCAGGACACTAATGGTTACTTGTGGCTAGGCACAGAGCATGGTGTAAATATTTACGATGGTTACACCATGCGTTCGTTAAGTGGCCCAGAAGGTGACTTTGAACGCTATGCAGTAACGCAAATAAGACAAGACGCACAAGGTATTGTATGGCTGACCATGCCTGGTAAAGGCATCTACCGATATGACTATCAAGCAGATAGTTATCAATTACTCTCCAATAGCGAAACACTTATCACGACTGCCGATGCTGCTCATAAATTCAATACGGCTGACTCGCCATGGCTTGCAATAGAGCAAAAGGTTGTGCGATACAACCAAGCGAGTAAGCAAGTTGAATTGGTGCTTGATTTAGCCGAACAATTAGAAGATGGCGAGTCTATTGAGCGGGTTTATCAAGTTGCGCAATTTTTATTGGTCGCTACACCCAGAGGCGCCTTTATTCTGGAATTATCAACTGGGCAAATTAATCACTTAGATTTAGTTGTTAATCACGTTGTTTCCAGCATTAGTTTAGACGGTTTTGAAGCCAATCGTTTGTATGACTTTGTTAGTTGGCGTGGTCACGTGTTTGTTGCCTCAGAAGCTGGCTTGATAATTTTTGAGGTTGCCGATCTCGTTCGCTATTTTAACAACTTGGCTGAATTACCCGTTGTTCACCCGAACGTCATGCACGGTGTACGTTCGTTATATGCTGAGCGGGATAAAGTGCTGGTGGGATCGCATGAAGGAGTGATGCAGGTACAGGTAGGTGAAAGCGGTGCGGATATCGAAAACAGCACCGATATTGAAAACACAGTCGTCCCCACTTCGGCAGATTTCGTTTATCAGCTGTTGTTCCGTTTTTCCGATATAAACCCGCATGTTGCACACAATGATGTGTTGAGTATTACCAAAGATAACAGTGGCATATTTTGGTTTGGTTCGCAGTCAAATGGGGTTTATCGTTGGAATCCAAACAGTGAGCTCATTTGGAATGTTGAGCATGTTAGCACCGCTAATAATAGCCCACTAACTCAAGAAGTAAGCGGGCTTGGCCAAGGCGGTGTATACGCGATGACTGCGGATAGTCAAGACTCGAAGGTTATTTGGGCAAGTACGGGGCGTGTTTTAAACCGCATCAATACTGAAACTAAAACAGTTAAACACTATGCTATTGAGCTACACAAGCACACTAGACATTTACACGCTGACATTACCAAACTAGTCGACAACGGCGATACACTATGGATTGGTACAGAGCAAGGAATTAGACCGTTTAATAAGCGGCTAGAACGAGTCGTGCCAGAACCTTTTTCTGCCACAACCCAAGCGTGGCTGTGTCAGCGCCATGGTGAGCGCTATACGTTCGCTATATTGCAGCAAAGTTTATGGTTTTTTGGCTTAGAAGGGGCTGGGCGAATTTCATTAAAAACCGGTGAAATGGAAAAGCTTGATGCGATTAATAAGGTGTTATCACCTGAGCAAATTCAGCGAGTTTTTACTGATGTGGCATTGTGGCCGGAGCAGTTGGTATTAACCACACACGACAGTATCTGGGTTTATAACCCCATGCTTGATTCGTTGCAGCTGGTTTATCAGTTTCATCATAACCATGAGTTTCGTCACGCTGAGATCAATAGCCTAGCGTTAGATGACAACAATATTTTGTGGATCGCCTATGATGGTGTTGGTTTATTTGGACTTGATGGTTTAAGCCTTGAGTCTAGAGTCTTTATTGACTCCGCTAGCTCCTCCTTAGAAGAGCACATTTATGGTGTGAAGACTGACGCTGAGGGGCATTTATGGTTTGCTAGTCAAGTGGGTCTTTATCGATTGGATAAAAACACTCGACACCTGCGTCAGTTCGATATTGGTGACGGCCTAGCAACCAATGAGTTTAATGCCGATGCATATGCGGTGATGGTCGATGGAAAAATTGCCTATGGCACAATGCTGGGGCTAAGTATTTTTGACCCGATACAGCTGCACAACCAAAATGAGGCCATTAACCAAGATTTTAGCGTTAACTTTTCTGGCGTTAGTACGTTATCACGTGACTTAACTGTCCCCACGTTTATTAATAATGGTCAGGCGTTTGCCTTTAAACACAGTGATATTGGTATTCGCGTCAACTTTGCTACTTCTTCATTTTTACATCGTGACACTATTGAATATCGTTACCAGCTTATTGGCCCTACTGAAATAAACGCGCCGTTTTCCAGTCAGCACTATGTTACTTTTCCGAGCTTGAGTCCTGGCGATTACGAGCTAATTGTACGTGCTAAGTCGCCTTACACAGGTGAGTTGTCTGCGCCTAGCTCCTTGTTGTTTAGTGTCTCTTATCCATTGTGGCGAGCACCAGTAACCCTCG
Source organism: Thalassotalea euphylliae (assembly GCF_003390335.1). Lineage (NCBI taxonomy): Bacteria > Pseudomonadati > Pseudomonadota > Gammaproteobacteria > Alteromonadales > Colwelliaceae > Thalassotalea > Thalassotalea euphylliae. The sequence goes on along the minus strand of NZ_QUOU01000001.1, from coordinate 4,648,058 downwards.
TTTTTTACGGTTTTGGTGTCTTAGGGTGCTTGTTTCTTTGGCTTCGTTGGCGGGCCAACAAACAGCAAGAATTAATTGCAGCACATGAAGCGGTGAAGTTAAGAGAGCACCGCTTACAATTGGCATTAACAGGCAGTGATAGCGAAGTGTGGGATTGGGAAAGCCAATCTAACCGTATTTATGCGAAGCGTTTTACAAAAGATTTAGGCTATGCAGCTCCGGACACTTCGCTTGGTTTTGAAACTCACGTAGACTTGATCCACCCAGAAGACAAAGAACTGTTTTTGTCCAAATGGCACGCGTTTCTAATGAGCGATTCGCATGTTGACAGCTTTGAATGTAGCTATCGCTTGCAGCATAGCGACGGCCATTGGTTATGGTACAAAGATATCGGCAAAATTGTGACCCGCAATATCGATGGTGAGCCAGATCGAGTGACCGGGTCCTATTCGAACATTACTCAAACGCGTGCTGATGAAGAGCGCGCTTTAAACTTTGGTGACGCCTTTAAGCATACTCAAGATTGGGTGGTGATCATTGATGAAAATTTTGAGCGTGTCACGGTTAATCAATCGATGGGTCAAGTGTTTGGCTGGAAAAATGAAGAATTTGATTATCACCGAGGGCTATTCGGTTTAACAGACAAGCGCAGTAATTATTATCTTGAACTGTTACCAACCCTGAAAACCAAAGGCCACTATAGCGGCGAAGAGTTGATTCAAACGCCGCTAGGCCAAGAATACCACGTGTTAATGAATATCAGTGTGAGCAAAAATAAAGTGAACAATACGCATCACTACATCTTTGTGATGACCGATATTAGTGCGCAAAAGAAAGCCGAACAGGAGCTTCGCCAGCTTGCCAACTATGATCATTTAACGGGCTTACCTAATCGTTCGCTACTGCTAGAGCGCATTAAGCACGGTATCGAGCAATCACGCCGCACCAATCACACCATTGCACTCTTCTTTATCGATTTAGATCGATTCAAACAAGTGAATGACTCTTTAGGGCACGATTATGGCGATTTATTGTTGCAGGAAATCACCAATCGATTGAGCAACGCTCTGCGTGAAGACGATACCATTGCACGTATCGGCGGTGATGAATTTGTCGTGCTCGTGGAATACTTTAAATCGCACAATGATTTAAGCCGTATTGCGCAAAAAATTATTGATGTGGTTGAAGTGCCCGTGAAGCTCAACAGCACGTTAGTGAGTGTTGGCGCGAGTATTGGTATTGCCATGTACCCTGATGATTCTGCTTCGCAAGATGAGCTGTTACGCAATGCTGATGTTGCTATGTACCATGCGAAACAGCAAGGTCGCAACAACTTCCAGTTTTTCACTGAGCATATGAACTTGGAAGCTAAACAGCGCTTAACGATGGAGTCTAGCTTAAAGCAAGCGGTTAGAAACGATGAGTTCTTTAACGTTTATCAGCCGGTGATTGATGCTCACACAGGCAAAATTATTGGTGCTGAACTTTTGATGCGTTGGCAAAGCGACAACGGTTTAGTGCCGCCAGATAAGTTTATTCCACTGGCTGAAGAAATGGGGCTAATTGCTGCCATGACAGGCATCGCACTGGATAAAGCCCTCGTGTTATTAAAGTTCTGGCGATCGTTGAGGCCGGATTTTTACTTATCCATTAATGTTTCTGCAAAACATTTTGCCGATGCTAGCCTAGTGACATTTTTAGCGGAGAAATTTGAAGACTATCAAATTCCCGCTGGCGCACTAAAAATTGAAGTCACGGAAAGTGCTTTTATGAGTGAGCCAGAAAAAGCGATTCAAACGATCAATACGCTGTCAGTGATGGGCTGTCGCATGGCGCTAGACGATTTTGGTACGGGCTATTCATCGCTCTCTTACATCAAAAAATTACCATTAGATATCATTAAGATAGATCGCAGTTTTGTGTGCGGTATCGGTGAGTCGCGCGAAGATGAGGCGATTGTTGATTCAACGTTAGTACTGGCCCGCAGTTTGAATATTGCCTGTGTGGCTGAAGGTGTTGAAACTAAACAGCAGCTGCAATACTTGGTTGATCACGATTGTCACTTGATTCAGGGCTACTTTTACTACTCGCCTTTGACCATGGATGAACTCACCGAAAAACTCGCTGAGAATAAAAATGAGTTTAGTACGGTCGCTAAAGGTTAAGCAAAGGTTAGGCTTTGTGGTGCAAGCTTGTAATTTGCAACTGACTCCCCCATTAATTAACAATAACAAGGCTATTAGGTTTATAGGTACACAATTATGACTCAACATTTTGATTTCCTCGCGATTGGCGCAGGTAGTGGCGGTATTGCATCAGCTAACCGCGCAGCAAGACATGGTAAAAAAGCGGCGGTGATTGAAGCAAAAGCAATTGGCGGAACGTGTGTAAATGTCGGTTGTGTACCGAAAAAAGCCATGTGGTACGCCGGACAAATTGCCGATGCCCTGCACTATGCGCCAGATTACGGTTTCAATGCCCCGCTGCAAAACTTTGATTGGGCGACATTAGTTAACAATCGTGAAGCGTATATCGAGCGTATTCACGCCGCATATCAACGCGGCTTTACGGCCAATGACGTCACTGTCATTCAAGGTTTTGCCAAGTTCGTCAATAAGAACACGGTTGAAGTAAATGGCGAGCTTTACTCGGCTGATCATATCGTGATTGCAACGGGTGGTCGTCCAAGTATTCCATCAATTGAAGGCGCTGAATACGGTATCGACTCAGACGGTTTCTTTGCCTTAACTGAGCAACCTAAATCTGCTGCTGTGGTTGGCGCAGGTTATATCGCGGTTGAGCTAGCTGGCGTATTACATGCGCTAGGCACGGAATCACACTTGCTTGTTCGCAAAGAAAAGCCATTACGCAGTTTTGATGAAATGTTAAGTGATACCTTAGTGGAACAAATGGCTAAACATGGCCCAACGCTGCACAATCACAGCGTGCCAACTAAGGTTGAAAAGCACGATAACGGTCAGTTAACTGTTCACCTTGAAAACGGTAACACCGTTGGCCCGGTAGATACCCTTATTTGGGCGATTGGTCGTGAGCCAGCAACCGATCAAATCAATTTAGATGTCACTGGCGTAGAAACCGATGAGCGCGGCTTTATTCCAACCGACAAATACCAAAACACCAATGTTGAAGGCATTTATGCGGTGGGTGACAACACAGGTCGAGTGCAATTAACACCAGTGGCCGTTGCCGCAGGTCGCCGTTTATGTGAGCGCTTATTTAACAACAAGCCATACGAGCATTTAGACTATGAAAACGTGGCAACCGTGGTCTTTAGCCACCCAGTGATCGGTACAGTTGGCTTGAGCGAACAAGAAGCGATTGACCAGTATGGTGAAGATCAGGTCAAGGTGTATAACTCGCAATTCACGGCGCTTTATCAAGCAATTACCGAAGATTACCGCGATCCGACACGCATGAAGCTCGTCTGCGTGGGCAAAGAAGAGAAAATCATCGGTATTCACTCCATAGGTTTTGGCAGTGATGAATTATTGCAAGGCTTTGCCGTGGCAATGAAAATGGGCGCAACTAAGGCTGACTTTGATAATACGGTGGCTATTCACCCGACCTCGGCCGAAGAATTTGTAACCATGTAGGTTATGCCATCGAAAATTAGCCGTAAGCTTGTTTTCACGCGAATGACAAACAGCCCTCGCCAAGTTGACTAACTTAGCGAGGGCTTTTTGATTGCGCTATACAGACCCTGCATTTAGCCCTTTTCCTGCTATTTATTATCGCTCAATTATCAACCTGTTTTGACTTTCAAAGTGGCTTACCAGCAGCCAACTAACATTTGGATGATTTGCTAGAAAGTTTGTACGAACTGCCGCAATAGCATCGCCCAAATCTCTTATATTTCTCTTCCTAAATCCAAGTGCTTCACTCATTAATTTTCTTTGATGTATGAGGCCGTTAACTTTGCAGAAGATGAACAAACTTAATTCAAAATTTTTCGTGGCTGTCTTATTTTTTACCCTGATGTTATCTGCATTTGCGAGTCATTCGTCTGAGCGTCAATTATCGCAGGCCATTGCGGTGGACGTGTTAATTGGCTCTGATGATATTAACGGGCTTCGCTTAGCGTATCGGCCACATATTTATCACCTTAAAGATATCTTGTTTGTTGACCAGCTCGATATATATTGGGAAGTTAGTGTCAATTTCTGGGAGTACGGTGAATCAAACCAGCATGAAACAAACTATGTGCTCGCTTTTTCTCCTGTTATTGGTCAAACGTTTCATTACATCAAAGGCAAGTATCCACTTAGATGGGAGTTTGGTATTGGTGTCTCACTTGTGGAAGATACCCGATTTGCAGGTAAAGATATTGGCTCTCACTATCAGTTTGAAGATCGGCTTGGTTTGGCAATTGACTTTGGTCAAAACAATCGCCAATCCGCCGCGATTCGTTATATGCATTACAGCAATGGTGGCCTCAACAGCAAAAACCCAGGTGTTGATTTCTTAAACTTATCTTATGCCTATTCGTTTTAGCGTATGATGTTATTCTTGGTAACAAAACGTGCTTTATTTAGGGCGAAGTTGATAAGGTTATTTATTGTGTGATGGTGTATGTCATTTTTACAGCTGAGCCTTAAAAACACCCTCTTGGAGTCAAATCATTATTCAGCTGGGGAAGTGAACGACAGAAAAATCTACACATAAAACGCGTAAACATCTGCGCAATCATAAGTGCAAGCACCTACATCAACGGAATAACGGATGGTCTCGACTCTACACACAAAAAAACAGCCACATACATTGCTGATGCACGGCCATGAGCGCATCGATAATTATTATTGGTTGCGCGATGATGCAAGGCAATCACCAGAAGTACTGGCGCATCTTGAAGCTGAAAATACACATTGCCAACAAGCCCTTGCGCATACTCAAGCATTGCAAGCAACCTTGTTTGAGGAGATGGTCGGCAGGCAAGTAAAAGCCCGTCAGTCGGTGCCATTTAAGCTGGGTGATCACTACTATTGGCATGAGTATAAAGGGGATAGTGAATACCCTATTTACTGGCGCGATAATTCACCGGCAAAACACAGGCTAACGCAAATACTTGATGCCAATACTCGCGCGCAAGATCATGCGTATTACGATTTGGCGTCTATTGCTGTAAGCGAAAACGGTGTTTATGCCGTGATAGCCGAAGATACTAATGGTGATAGGCGCTATCAGGCGTGCGTGCTACATATCGAAGATGGTACCTATCTCAGTGATAGGTTACTCGATAACTCGGGAGAGGTTATCTGGTGTAATTCAGGTCGATGTTTTTACTATGTGAAAATGCATCCGCAAACCTTATTACCTTATCAAGTATATCGCCACAGACTAGGCACAGCGCAAGCTGATGATGAACTCTTGTACGAAGAAACCGATCAACGCTTTTGGACGCAAATCGTTAAAAGTAAAGACAAAGCGAGCATTATGATTTATCACAGCAGCAAGGAGGCGAGCGGCGTCTCGTTACTGGATGCTAATGACGATAAGGCGACGTTGGTGACTTTGTTACCCAAAGAAGATGATCATTTGTGTTGGCTCGAGCTGGTGGGCGATCGCGTTTTCGTTTTGAGCAATTGGCAGGCAAAGAATTTTAAGATTACAGAGACCTCGCTTGATACCTTAGCTGATAAGTCTGCATGGCGTGAGCTGGTGCCGCATGATCAAGGGTGCTTGCTTGAAGGCTTTGAGGTATTTGATCAGCATTTAGCCTATTGGCAGCGGATAAAAGGCTTACCGCAGCTGATGGTAAAAGACCTCAAGTCAGGGCAAGTGCGCCAATTAGCGTTTAATGAGTCGGCGTTTTCCGCATACTTTCAAGACAATGTTGACTTAGCCGCTAAGCAGGTGCGTGTTAATTACACCAGTATGACGACACCGGAATCGGTACTGGAATTTAATTTAGCTTCTGGCGAACTTAAAGTGTTGCAACAACATGCCGTCGCGGGCGACTTTAACGCGCAAGATTATTGTTGTGAACACATTGAAGTAGCAGCTCGCGATGGTCAGCAAGTGCCAGTGACCTTAGTGTTTCGCAAAGATAAGTTTAGCCAGGGAACAAACCCGATATTAATTGATGGTTATGGGGCTTATGGGCTTAATCTCGATGCTGACTTTTCCTATAGCCGATTGAGTTTGCTTGAGCGCGGCGTTGTTTACGCGTTTTGTCATGTGCGCGGCTCTTCTATGCTGGGTCGCCATTGGTACGAACAAGGGAAAATGCTCAATAAGCACAACACCTTTAATGACTTTATTGATGCCACTAAAGCGCTAGTAACCTTAGGTTATGGCGCTCCAGACAAGGTCTTGGCAACAGGCGAAAGCGCTGGTGGTTTGCTCATTGGTGCGGTTATCAACCAAGCGCCGCAACTTTATTTAGCTTGCTCTGCACATGTGCCTTTTGTTGATGTGCTGACTACTATGCTCGACGAACGCTTACCGCTCACTTGCGGTGAATATGACGAGTGGGGTAACCCAAATGATAAAAAGTACCACGATTACATCCTAAGCTACTCCCCGTACGATCAAATAACGCGACAGGACTACCCTCACCTGCTGGTCACCTCAGGTTTATATGACTCGCAAGTGCAGTATTTTGAGCCTGCCAAATGGGTAGCCAAGCTGCGGGAATACAAAACCGATAACAATGCTTTGCTGTTCAAATGTGATATGGACGTTGGACATGGCGGGCAGTCTGGGCGCTTTAACCAGTATCGCGAAGTGGCGCTGGAATATGCCTTTTTCTTGGATAGGCTGGCGCGCAGTTAGCTCATTTTTGCCGTTCAGGCGCAAAAACTGTGTTGCAGGCTAGCGGATTGATCTTGTTGCTTCACCTTGGCAGAAAACAGCAACAAAAGTGTAGCAGAGTGATAAAAAACTCACTTAAAGTTTGTTTGGTTATTCGCCAGCCCTTGCGCTGACTGACTTAGAAAATTTAGTTATTTTAGCCTGTCATCTATCGTTCAAAAAATTTTAATAATCTTCTGGTAATGACAAAATTATCTGGTAACCTTTTATGCCCTGTTCGAACTTTGGTTGCTTTTTGTACAAAAGCCAGAGCAGGCAAGCTAAATGTTTTATCCACAAAAATAAAAATAACAAATGTTGTGTGTAAAAAGGATTTTTTCCTCATCTTTTTTATGTATTCCAACAGCTTATGAATTATTTTCTGATTTAAGTGAAAACTTATCTCGGAGATTTCTAATGCTTGTTAACAAACTTATCCACATTTTTCGTCGCACTTATAGGTAATTTCTTACCTTGTTAACGCGTCAACTTCATACGTGCTCTAGAGACAATGGGCAGGATATGGCATGCTTAGCCAAATTTATTCTTAGTTGACGACACACTATGGCAAATTCAGCCCTTTCACCGTTAATTTTGGTTGATGGTTCCTCCTATTTATTCCGCGCATATCACGTCCCTTATTTGCAAGCGTTATCCACAGCTGATGGTCACCCAACAGGGGCGATCACTGGGGTGCTAAACATGATTAAAAGCCTGCAAAAAGATTATCCGAGCGGCAATATCGTGGTGGTGTTCGATGCTAAGGGCAAAACCTTTCGCAATGATATGTACGATCAGTACAAAGCCAATCGTCCGCCGATGCCAGATGAGCTGCGCTGCCAAATTGCGCCACTGCATGAAATGATTGCTGCTATGGGGTTGCCTTTATTGGTGATTGAAGGGGTCGAAGCCGATGATGTTATTGGTACGCTCGCGCGCCAAGCTTGTGAAAAGGGGATCGAAACCGTTATTTCAACGGGTGATAAGGATATGGCACAGCTGGTAACAGAGCACGTAACCTTACTCGACACCATGAAGGAAAAAATTACCGACATTGACGCGGTAAAAGAAAAATACGGCTTTGAACCCAAGTACATGATCGATTACTTGGCACTGATGGGAGACGCTGTTGACAATATTCCGGGTATGCCGGGCGTTGGTGACAAATCAGCAAAAGCGTTGATCGCTGGCATTGGTGGCATTAGCGAAATATACGAGCGTTTAGACGATATTGCGGACCTTGGTTTTCGCGGTAGTAAGAGCTTAAAACCGAAAATGTTAGCGCACGAAGAAATTGTTCGCCTTTCCTACGAGCTTGCCACCATTAAGTGCGATGTTGAACTTGCACAACAAGCAGACGAGTTACAGCCTATTGAGCGCGACCTAGAAAAGCTAACCGAGTTATTCACAAAATACGAACTACGCCGCCATTTAGCGGATTTGAGAAAGCCGGCAGTATCAACATCAGCAGCTGACGTTGCCGCATCACAAGCACCAGAAGCCCAAGAAGAAAGTGAGGGAGAAAGCGAAGCAATTTCCGCTGAGTACGACATTATTCTTACCCAAGAAGATTTCAATACTTGGCTGGCACAGCTAAAAGATGCTCCGTTATTTGCGTTTGATACTGAAACTACCAGTATTGACTATATGCAAGCGGAATTGGTGGGACTGTCATTCTCCCACGAAGCAGGAAAAGCGGCCTACGTGCCTGTCGCTCATGATTATCTAGATGCACCTGAACAGTTAAGTCGCGACTGGGTGTTGGCACAATTAAAGCCGTTACTGGAAAGCAGTGAACATAAAAAAGTGGGTCAAAATCTAAAATATGATGCGCACGTGCTTAGCCATTACGATATTAAGCTAGCGGGTATCGAATTCGATACTATGCTTGAGTCTTACTGTTACAACAGTGTCGCGACACGCCATAATATGGATGCACTGGCGAAAAAATACTTAAACCACGAAACCGTCCACTTTGAAGACATTGCGGGTAAAGGCGCTAAGCAGCTTACCTTCAATCAAATTGACATTGAAAAAGCGGGTCATTACGCCGCAGAAGATGCTGATATTACCTTGCGCTTGCACCAAGCACTTCATGCGAAATTAGCCCAAGACACAGGGCCGTTATCTGTATTTACGGATATCGAATTACCGCTTAGCCAAGTGCTGCAACAGATGGAAAGTCACGGCGTACTCATTGATAGTGATATTTTGGCTGAGCAAAGCCAAGCGATTGGCGCCCGACTAGCCGAGCTGGAAATCGAAGCACACAACATTGCGGGTAAGGCATTTAACTTAGCGTCACCTAAGCAACTGCGTGAAATTCTGTTTGAAGAGCTAAAAATACCAGCCATCAAGAAAACGCCAAGTGGTGTGCCATCAACCGCAGAAGAGGTGCTGCAAGAGCTGGCATTGGATTACCCACTGCCTAAGCTTATTTTGGAGCATCGCGGTCTCGCCAAGCTAAAATCTACATATACCGATAAACTGCCTATGCTCGTGCAGCCGAAAACTGGCCGAGTACATACTTCGTATCACCAAGCTGTCGCAGCGACGGGGCGTTTATCGTCAACCGATCCAAATTTACAAAATATCCCAATTCGCAGTGAAGAAGGTCGCAAAATTCGCCAAGCCTTTATTGCGCCCGAAGGCTATAAAATTGTTGCGATCGATTATTCTCAAATTGAGCTGCGCATTATGGCGCATTTGTCTGACGATCCGGGCTTAGTGAAAGCCTTCAGTGAAGGTAAAGATGTGCACAGTGCCACCGCTGCGGAAATTTTCGGGGTTGATGTCGACAGTGTGACCAGTGATATGCGCCGTAGCGCGAAAGCGATTAACTTTGGTTTGATCTACGGTATGTCGGCATTTGGTTTAGCCAAGCAGATTGGTGTTGGTCGCAACCAAGCACAAGACTACATGAACAAATATTTTGAGCGTTACCCCAACGTGATGAAGTACATGGAAGACACGCGCCAGCAAGCGAGCGAAAAAGGTTATGTCGAAACCTTGTTTGGTCGCCGTTTGTACTTGCCGGATATTAAAGCCCGTAACCAAGCCCGCAAAAAAGCAGCAGAGCGCGCGGCGATCAATGCGCCGATGCAAGGTACTGCTGCAGATATCATTAAAAAGGCAATGCTGGCGGTTGATCAGTGGATTGCGACACAGCCGAGCGATGTGGTGAAGATGACCATGCAAGTGCACGATGAATTGATTTTTGAAATCAAGGAAAGCGAGCTTGAGCAAGTGACTGCTAAGTTAGTTGAGATCATGAATGCCGCTGCCGAGTTAAACGTGCCGCTGATTGCTCAAGCTGGCAGTGGCGATAATTGGCAGCAAGCTCACTAATTCATCAAGTGTTGTAAACTAACAGCTGCTGAGCAATAAAGCCGCAAAAGCGGCTTTTTTTATTGTAACAATCATAGCTTTACGTTTTTTTACAACCAAAATGTAAAAAAATTACAGAATTAACTTTACAGGAATAGAGTGGTTACTCTATACTTCGTTCTGTTCCTCGACGTGAACGCTTGTTGTAATAATTGTATATTCTAGCTTTCCCCATAAGCTAATACGCCGGTGATATTGTTATCACCGGTTTTTTTATGTCTGTAATTTAATTTCATATACTGTGAAGCTAAGTAACACATCATTAATAGGCACTGCTTCTGCCTCACCGCCAGCTAATCCTCACCATCAATTAACTATCGCAAATAACAGTCGCAAAGATAGGCCAATCATTCGCTTGAGCTAACGTTCAAATCGCTGTGCTTGTCTTCTCTACACTTTGTAACAAACAAGTATTCGCGTTATTGGCGATTACCTCTATAATCAAAATCATACCTATCGGTACAAAATCAAAGAAAAGACAAAAATCAAGATTCATGTAAAGACTTATGTATAGAAAGTAAGGCTGCACAAATAGTGTGGTAAACCAACATAAATGACATGAGAAATAAATCAGAAATAAACGAGGAATAAGCGATGACTAAATTCACAACTCACACCATGGAAAGCGCACCAGAAGCGAGCAAGCCACTGCTAGATAATTCGATCAAAGCATTTGGCATGGTGCCTAACTTGCACGCTGTACTTGCCAGCTCGCCAGCAGCATTAAAGGTGTACCAAGTTCAACACGAAGCATTTCTAAATTCGTCGTTTGACGCTGATGAGCTAACTGTCGTTTGGCAAACGATTAATGTTGAGCACGAATGTGGCTACTGTGTGCCAGCGCACACGGCCATTGCCCACTCAATGAAGGTGAGCGAAGAGATCATTAACGCCCTGCGCAACAAAACCCCACTTCCTACCGAAAAATTGGAAGCATTACGCGATACCACGTTATCGATTTTGCGCAACCGTGGTCGTCTTGATGGTGAAGAATTGGCGCGCTTCTTTGCGGCAGGTTATGGCGAGCAACAAGTGCTGGAAATTATTCTGGGCTTGTCGCAAAAAGTGATCAGCAACTACACTAACCACATTGCTGAAACCGAATTAGACGCGCCATTTAAGCAATTCGCTTAATCAAATCTCACAACGAGCTCTGTGTCGATATACAGGCGGCTTTATCTAGAGGATAAAGCCGCCTAATTGCGGTTCGATGGCTCAAGGCGTAGAATAATAAATGTCATGGGTAAGCTAAAGAGTGAGTGGTAACAGTAAGTGGTTAGTGGTCGAAAACGAGAATTTGATGAACAAGTCGCATTAACTGCGGCGATGGAAGTTTTTTGGCAAAAAGGCTACAGCGGTACTTCACTCAGCGACTTAACGGGTCGCATGGGAATTAACAAGCCCAGCTTATACAGCGCGTTTGGCAATAAAGAGTCACTGTTTATCAAGGCGACTGAGCTTTATATCAGCACGAGAATGAAGCCCCATCTAGAAATCCTCAATAACACGTCACTACCCCTGTTTGATCGTCTAAAGCAGTACTTGATGTCGATCGTTAACCAGCAATGCTGTGCTAATTCACCGAAAGGTTGCTACCTAGTGCAATGTCAGTCTGAGATTGTCACCGGTGATTTACCTGAGCAGGCAAAGGAGCTACTTACTTCAACTGACTCTTTGCCTAAAGCCGTATTTGTCGAGTTATTCCAACATGATCAAGAAGCTATCTCACTTAATATCGTCGACCACGCAGAGCAATTTGCCTTAACCTTGTACACTGTTCTCAAAGGTACGGCGGCAATGGCGCGTTCAGGTGCGCAAGCACAAGACTTGGAAGTGGTTGTTGACACTTGTTTGCGCGGATTGGGCTTAGAGAAATAATCCAACTCGCGCTTGAACAGTTTTCTAGACCGTTAGTTTTGTCTAGTCGAGTAACGCTCTTAGCATCCACGTTGTTTTTTCGTGTATACGCATGCGATCTGAAATTAATGCGGTTGACGACTCATCATCGGCCTCTTGGGCAACTTTAAGGGCTGCGCGGCAAGTGCGAACAACGGTTTCGTGAGCGCGTGTTAAAATTTCAACCATTTCACTGGCACTTGGTACACCCTCAACTTCTTCAACGGAACTAAGCGCAGCAAAGGCTTTATAGGTGCCTGGCGCTGCAACTCCTAAAGTGCGAATGCGCTCGGCAATTTCATCAACTGCGTCAGCCAACTCTGTGTAGTGCTCCTCGAACATTAAATGCAATTCGCGAAATTGACGGCCTGTCACATTCCAGTGGAAGTTGTGTGTTTGTAAGTACAGAGTGTAAGAATCTGCTAATAAGTGTTTTAGCTGCTCTGCGACTTCAATGCGATCGGCTTCGTTAATACCTATGTTAATTGTGTTTGTACTCATGATGACCCCTAATTAAATTGTTTATCTCAAGCTCGCACAATTACTGTGCTCTTGAATTAGTTGCGTTAACTATAACGGCTAACTATGATTCATAAAATTTAAATAAAACTAAGATAACTATCTAAAAAATAGATTGTTGATGCAGAAATACAACGACAGTGATGGTTAATCGTTTATTACCTGCGTGGGAGTCAGCCTAAGGGAGGAAAATAACGTTTTTATTATCGAGATAACCAAAATACTCTTGGTTAATAGTGCGAGTGGGTTATTTGTGAGTTGTTGGGCGGGGGGAAGTTGGCTTTGAGGCAGAGCATAGCATAACTATTCTCTGCGTGAATCGAGAAAAAATTCGATAGCTGATGACATCGCAATGTTAGTGCTTAGTGGCTGTAAACGTTTGAATAAACTGCTGCCCTGCGGCAACTCCCTGACGGTAATCATCAACTAGTGCGGCTTTTGAGCTGCCAAGTACTTTTGAGCTTAACGGCGTAAAAGGCTTAACTTCTAGCACCTTAACATCAGCAGGCGGCTGCTCAATAAATTGTTGGGTTTGCTGATAAGCGGATTCGTGTTTATCCAGAATGCGGATCGGTAGAGGACATCGATTGTTGCGACACAGCAAAGGTTTTAACTTACTGATCTTATCACCAAGGCTTGTTGGTGGTGTTGCTGTGGTGCGAATTGTAACTATGGTATTACCTCCAAGCTCAAAGGCCTCTTTGACGGGTAAAGGGGCACTCACGCCGCCATCAACCAAATTCGCTGATTTGTAGAGATAAGGGATCGCGCTTGAACGTTTTAGTGAGGGTAACCAGCCTACTTGCGTGGGATCGAGCAACTTAGTGCTGAGTGATTTAGGTTTTGCTGCAGAAAATCGCACCACACGATCATGGGCATTTTGAGTTGCCGCCTTAGCATCAAACGCATAGTGGTGATGCGCGGCTTGCTCAAAGTACCAGTCGAGATCCATCACGTGCTGTTTACCAAATAGGCGCCATGGGCTGAAAAAGTCGGGTTTACGCGTCAGATCGGTAATTAAGCTATAGGCATACCCATGTTGACCACTGAGATAACTGGCAATATTTTGTGCGCCCGCAGAGGTGCCGATCAGCACCTTAAACGGGTTAAATTTGGCAACTTGCCAGCTATCGAGTACACCAGCAGTAAATATACCGCGTTGGCCGCCACCCTCAGCCACCAGTGCTAGGCCATCAATAGGTTGAGTAAATGCTGAGCATACTGACACAATGAAGCCCTAGTTTAGGTTAGCTAGCCGCTTGGGCGGTATTTAGCTGACTCGAAGGTAGTTGAGCAGCACTCGATGCTTTCGCTTTATCCCAGATTTTCTCATGGAAAAAGTAAGCCACAGTATTGATTGCTGGCTCGACAATGGCGACCAGACCGCCAAGCACAAAGTCACCCGTGATGGCGTAAATCACGCCAAATGCCACAGAAAAATGAGTTATTGCAAAGGTTGTCGTTTTAGCCATGGTTAGTTTCCTGCTGTCGATGCACTGTTTAGTTAAGAGTTGTTTGTTTACGCCTTGTGCAATCGGGGATTAACCTAACTTCACTTTGCACAGTTGATCGCCGTAGTAATTATTTTTGTAGTTACATTCGTTAGCTTTGCCTTTAACCGCTGCCGCTTTTACAGAATGATTGCGATTGAACTGGCGAATAACGGATTGAATAACATTTTTCATAATGATTAGCCTTATCTTACTTGTGCTTCTACTTGTCATAAATGCCCGTAGAGCTAAATGACAAGCGCCTGTGTTTATTTGATGAAGCTAGTATGACGGCCAAAGATTGATTATAAAAATTAATTAAAATTAATATTACAATCAGTTTTTTCGAACATTTGGTCGAGTATCGGTATAGGTGTGACGATTCAGATCAGGTTGGGGTTATATGGAAGTTTAAAAAAGACCTTGAGGCCTGCGCATGGGCAGTACGGCGTATGTTAGTGAGTCATTTACGGGATAACGATAAGCTAACGCGGCCAGTCTAAGCGATAATATTATCGCCTAGACGGTTTACCTTGGCTTTTTTGTTAAAACCATACTCAGGCTTTACGCTGGTTGTTACGTAGGCCTTGTGGTGGTTTTTATGTGGGCCTTTACGCAGGTTTAGTGCAAAGCAATTTAAGCTGCTGACGGAACAACTTCATCAACGCTTCAATATCATTGGTTTTAACGTAGTTCGGGCGAATAATAAACGCAATGCTGCGGTGTGGTCCCGGCTCGTTTAAGTGTAAAGCACGCAGTTCACTCTCATTGTGTAGCAATTGTTGCAGCGCCATTTCTGGTACTAGTGTCGTGCCTAATTTACCGGCGACCATTTGCACTATGGTGTGCAGACTGGTGGCATCGAATGTCGAGTCTTTCTCTAACCCTTTCTGCTGGCAAGCCGCTAGCGCATGGTCTTTTAGACAATGCCCTTCTTTTAGCAGCATCAGCTTGTCCATTGCCATTTCTTGGGTCGAAATCTCTTTGGTATTGGCCGGACACTCCTCGTGGTGGCACACCATGTAAAAGTCTTCTTGCCAAAATTCTAAGCTCATCAGGCCGTCGATGGCATACGGCAAGGCTAAAATGGCGGCATCTAAATCACCGTTGCGCACGCGATCGACTAGCTCATGTGATTGGGCTTCAACAATTTTTAAGCGAAAATCGGGATAGTTTTTGCGAACTTCTGGGAGCACTTTAGGCAACAAGTAAGGGCCGATAGTCGGAATAATGCCCAAGGTCATCGGCGTACTAAGCGGTGATTTATCGAGCTGTGAAAGCTGCATTAATTCGTCAAGCTCGAGCTTCACTTGCTGCGCTTTGGCGAGTACTTGCTGGCCAATATCGGTAATGAATACGTGTTTATTATTGCGCTCAAACACTTTTAAACCCAGCTGGGTTTCCATCTCGTTAATGGCGGAACTCAGTGCCGACTGCGAGACATTGCACATTTCTGCGGCTTTTTTGAAGTGTAATGTTTTACCAACCGCCAACGCATAGTTGATTTGTTTTAGCGAAATCATCTTGTTGTTCTAATAAATCGAATATAACGTTCATTTTAATCAAATTTCGCTTATTTGGGAATGTCCTATACTTTCGCTGAACAGAGTAGTTACACCTTAACTATCCTATCAGGGGGAATACATGAAATTTAATAAGATCTTATCTGCTGCGCTTGCTGCTGGTTTGATGTTCGGCACAGCATCAATGTCAGTATCTGCGTCAGTGGGTGAAGCAAAATCGAACCAATTTTGGTGGCCAGAGCAACTTAACTTAGCGCCACTTCGTCAGCACAGCCCAGACTCAAACCCTTACGGTGCTGACTTCAACTACGCAAAAGCCTTTGCCAAGCTAGATCTCGCAACCGTGAAAAAGGATATTGAAACGACGCTGACTGACTCGCAAGACTGGTGGCCAGCGGACTGGGGTCACTATGGTCCATTAATGATCCGTATGGCATGGCACAGCGCGGGTGTTTACCGTGTTGCTGATGGTCGTGGTGGTGCAGCAGGTGGTCAACACCGTTTAGCACCATTAAACAGCTGGCCTGATAACGCCAACTTAGACAAAGCGCGTCGTCTACTATGGCCGGTTAAGCAAAAATACGGTGCAAGCCTTTCATGGGCAGATTTAATGGTACTTGCAGGTAACGTTGCCCTTGAATCCATGGGTTTTAAAACCTTTGGTTTCGCCGGTGGTCGTTCAGACGATTGGGAACCAGATTTAGTTTACTGGGGACCAGAAAAAGCCATGCTAAAAGACAAGCGTCGCGACAAATTTGGCAAATTAAAAGGCCCAATGGCGGCGGTTGAAATGGGTTTAATTTACGTTAACCCAGAAGGGCCTCACGGTAACCCTGATCCATTGCTCGCGGCTAACGACATTCGCATGTCATTTGGCCGCATGGCAATGAACGATGAAGAAATCGTCGCTCTAATTGCCGGTGGCCACACGCTAGGTAAAGCACACGGTGCGAAAAAACCAAGCGACTGTATTGGCAAAGAGCCAGCGGCAGCACCAATCGAGCAACAAGGTTTAGGTTGGAAAAACAGCTGTGGCACAGGTAAAGGTGCTGACGCAACCACCAGTGGTTTAGAAGGCGCGTGGACAGTCACACCAACGCGTTGGTCAACTAACTACCTAGACAACCTAATGAACTTCAACTGGGTATTAACCAAAAGCCCAGCAGGTGCCAAGCAGTGGATCCCAGATAACCCAGCAGCGGCTAACCTAGTGCCAGATGCGCACATTAAAGGAAAGCGTAATGCCCCTATCATGTTTACAACGGACATCGCGTTAAAAGAAGATCCAGAATTCTTAAAAGTGGTTGAGCGTTTCAGAGCTGATCCAAAAGAATTTGACCTAGCCTTCGCTAAGGCATGGTTCAAATTAACGCATCGTGACATGGGCCCTCGCGCTCGTTACGTCGGTGATGAAGTACCGGCAGAAGTCTTGTTATGGCAAGACCCGTTACCAGAAGCTAAAGGTAAGCAAATCAGCAAAAAAGATGCTGACAAGCTGAAAAAGCAAATCTTAAAAGCCGGTTTAACAACTTCTGAGCTAGTGCGCACAGCATGGGCGTCAGCGGCAAGTCACCGTGTCACTGATATGCGTGGTGGTGCTAACGGTGCGCGTGTGCGTTTAGAGCCACAAGCAAGTTGGGCTGTTAACAACCCGAAAGAGTTAAGCACAGCATTAGCTAAGCTTGAAGATGTACAAAAAGCGTGGAACAAGAAATCTCGCCGTGATGTATCACTGGCTGACGTGATTGTCTTAGCAGGCGCTGCCGGTATCGAGCAAGCGGCTAAAGATGCGGGCATGAAAGTAGTGGTACCATTTGCTGCGGGCCGTGTTGACGCTTCACAAGCACAAACTGAAGTACCTTCATTTGCCCACTTAGAGCCAACAGCTGATGCGTTCCGCAACTATTTCACGGACGCTTCATACTTTGGTCCAACTGAGATGATGGTTGATAAAGCCAACATGCTTGGCCTAACGGTACCGGAAATGACAGTGCTACTAGGCGGCTTACGCAGCATTAACATCAACTACGATGGCAGCGCGCACGGTGTATTCACTGACAAGCCAGGCACATTGAACAACGACTTCTTTACCAACTTATTGGATATGCGCTACACGTGGAGCAAAACTAACCAAGCAGGTATTTACCAAGGTAAAGAGCGTAACTCTGGCAAAGCAATGTGGACAGCAACACCGGTTGACCTAATCTTTGGTTCTAACTCAGAGCTACGTGCCATTGCCGAAGTTTACGCTTCAGCTGATGCCAAGCAGAAGTTCTACGATGACTTCATTGCAGCTTGGGTTAAAGTCATGCAACTTGACCGTTTTGATTTAAAAAACTAAGCCTTTAAACTAAGTTTTTAAAAGTAATACGAAAATCCAAAGTAAAATGTGTGATCACTGATAGGTATTCACACAACTTCCTTAAAAGAGCCGCATTTGCGGCTCTTTGTGTTTATACGTGCCCGTGTTTGAAAACTTACCCCTCTATTCCTTTTTAACTTACCAACATAAACACCAACACACATCAGCGAAGCATTGTTCGAAATCGAACATTAATGTTTGATTACACCCAACCAATTCCGAACAGCTTGTTCGTTATGATTTTAACCTATTGATATTTATGATTAATAAACTTGGCGCAGATTTTTCATTGTACCTAGCATAGTGAATTAGAAATCGAGAAGGGAGCCATTGTGGAGATCCAGATACCGCGTAAAAAGTCCATGACACTCAAATATGGCGCTGGTGCATGTTTAGGCTTAGTTATTGGCCTTTTTTACTTTTTTCAATCAGATACTGTCCCCACCGTGACCAGTGATGAAGTGACTTTACTCAAAGTTGAACAAGGGCAAGTTGACTTGTTTAGCCAAGCGTTTGGTGAATTGTATTCCGCACAAGAGCGCATGTTAACGTCGCAGGCGTCAGGTAAGGTCGCCAATATTCACGTGAAACCCGGTGCGATTGTTGCGCCAGAAACCGTGATTTTGTCACTGGCGAACCCAGAGCTAAATCTCGCTTATCAGTCAGCGATGGGGGATTTAGACGCCAGCAAAGCGCAGCTAGAGTCGTTCGAGCTAGAGCAAGAAAACGAGCGCTTGGATTACCAAGGGCGCATTGTTGATATCGAGTCAGCACTGGAACGGGCTCAACTAGAGCTGAAAGTGAATAACGAGCTTGCTGAGCGCGGCGTATCTGCCAAGCTGGATATTATCAGAGCAGAGCTATCGGTGAATCAGCAAGGTAAAAAGCTCGCGTTTGAGCAGCAAAAGTACCAACACTTTCTTAAAGTGCAGGCATTTCAGTTAAAACAACGCCAAATTGCCCTTGAGCAGCAAAGCCAAGAAGTTGGCTTACTGCAACAACAATTAGATGATTTACAAGTCAAGGCGGGTATTCATGGCACCTTACAAAGTTTAGCGGTCGAAATTGGCGAATCTTTACCGCAAGGCGCCATTTTAGGGCGTGTTGGCTCGGTAGACGCTTTATTAGCAAGGCTGCGCGTGCCGCAACATCAAGCGGATCAAATTATCATTGGCGCGCCAGTTGAGTTAGCCACGCGCAAGGGAGCTATCACAGGCACAATCGCTCGTATCGAATCTTTGGTTACCAATGGCAATGTTTTGGCTGAAGTGACCCTTGCCAGCGAATTACCCGCTGACGCTAGGCCATTAGCACCTGTGACTGGGCAAATTTTTATGCACACCAAAGAAGATGCTTTGTATATCAAACAAGTTGCCGGGCTAAGACCTATGTCACAGCTAGAGCGTTTTGTGTTAACCCAAGATGGCACCACGACAGCGACCAAAAGAAGCATTCAATTGGGGGACTTATCCAAGGGCAAACTGATTATCGAGTCTGGCATTGCGGCCGACGAACAATTTATTTCACAAATGCCAGACACCTGGTCGGCATACCAAACTATCAATATCGATCAACAGGGGTAAACAATGACTAATAACACTGTCGTCAGTATGGAAAACATTCACAAAAAATACGTCGGTACTGAAATTGAAACACATGCCTTGCAAGGGATATCACTGAGTATTTATCAAGGGGAGTTTGTCGCAATTACTGGCCCTTCGGGCTGTGGTAAATCAACTCTGTTGACGATCATGGGCTTACTCGACAGCGCTAGCGATGGCAATTACCAACTCAGCGGCATTGATACCACTGCGTTAAAAGTTGATCAGCGTACTCACGTGAGAAACCAACATATTGGCTATGTATTTCAATCATTTAACCTGATTGACTCGATGTCGGTATACGACAATGTCGCACTGCCATTAGAGCACAGAGGTGAAAAACCTGAGGCAATCAAACACGCGGTGATCGCGGCGTTAACCAAAGTGGGTATGCAGCATCGTGTTAGCTATAAACCCAATCAAATATCGGGGGGCCAGCAGCAACGGGTAGCCATTGCCAGAGCCTTAGTTGGCAACCCAGATTTGATTTTAGTGGATGAGCCAACGGGTAATTTAGACACCAAAAACGGTGACGCTGTGATGAAGTTACTGATTGAGCTGAATAAACAAGGGTCAACCATTGTCATGGTCACCCATGACAGCCGCTACAGTGGCTTGGCGGATCGTCAAATTCAATTGTTAGACGGCAAAATTGTCGGTGAAAAACAGTTGCAAAGCGATAAATTGCAAACCAAGAGTGAAAAGGAAGTGGCATGAGACTATTTATCAACGCCTTTAAGCAAGGCATTGCACACACATTCACCCTGCCACGCTTGAGCTTACCGCTGATTACCACCTTAGGGTTAACGTTAGCTGCCGTGCTGACCGTGATTGCGGTGGCGAATACCTTGCTGTATCAACCGCTGGCAGACATCCAAGAGAATGACTTACATCGGGTGGAAGTTAACCTCGCGTTCAACAAAGATCTAACGGTGCCGTTTTTTAGTGAGCCCAGACGCATTGCTGCCATCAAAGCCCGTTATGGTGATGATTTAGTTTGGGGAAACATTGCGATTGATTCGCTACCGATTGAGCTGGGCGGCACTGAAATTCAAATTACTCGCTTAAACGCCACCGCGGGTTCACCGGAAGTGCTGGGCTTGTCACTACTGAACGGACAAAGCAGCGAAATTGACAATGTTGAAGCCGGGATTTGGATTTCAAAAGCCTTGTGGCAATCGGCACTTGGCAGCGCTCAAGACTTGTCTCAACAAATGCTGCGTCTTGATGGCGCTGAATATCCGATTTTTGGTGTCTTTGACAATTTAACCAGCCTGAATGCGGTTAATTTGAGTGAACAGCCAAGTGAACAAATATGGCAATTTCGCAATCTGGAGGCGACGCTGGAATCGCCTGATGCTTTGGTGATGAACCTTGGCCCGATCACCTTTGTGAGAGGGGCGAAAAGTGCATTGCCAACGCCAGCCGATTTAGAAGCATGGTTTGCGGAATATGTGAATAAAGAAATTAGTAATGATCGCGCTCGCGAGTTTCTGCTTAGCAAAGCTGTCACTGGTGAAGTGGTGAGCTATCGCGACTCGTTTCTTGGTGACAGCCGCCAGTTGGTATTTGTCTTGATGTTCGCCATGTTTAGTTTGCTGGTGATGGCGAGCCTCAACTTGCTGAATATGTTTATTGCTCACTACCAAAGCAGAAATAAAGAATTTGCCATTCAAATGTGTATGGGCTCGACGGTTGGCCGACTGCGCGGTTTGATTTTCACTGAAAATCTGCCGATGTTTTTAATGGCGACTGTCCTTGGCTTGCTCGCTGCAGCTTGGTTAATTGAGAGTTTACCGACATTAGCTGGCGATAATTTACCGCTAATGGAGCAGATCTCATTGAGTGCCGGTAGCGTGATGGTGGCGCTCGCGTTGATTGGTGTGATCAACTTTATCTTCGCCATGATTGCCCTGCTCTACGTTGACAAGCATGCGTTGACCGACAGCTTAAATTCCAGTGGTAAAGGCACGCCCGCTCAGCAAAATCAAATGGTCAGTAAAGCACTCATGATAGTGCAGTTAACGCTGGCTTGTGTGCTGTTAACCAGCGCCAGTATTTCGGTGAAAGACAGTTTTAATAGTGCCTATGCGGACTTAGGTTACAGCATGCCGAATGCGTTTGAAGTGAGCATGGTGATTGGCGATGAAACTTGGCAAACGTCGCTGGCAGAATACGAACAGTATCGCGGCAGCGAATGGCAACAACTCAGAGCTGACTTTGTTGAGCGCTTAGCTAACTTAGGCGGCGATGTGCTAGATGTGAATGCGCTGCCGTTGACGGGTAATGTGTCAATGAGTGCCTACCCTGATCCAGACACGGGTGATTCGGTGATGATACGACCGCAAATGTGGGCAGAAGGTCTATTGACCAAGTTTGATATTGAGCTTTTGGCGGGGCGAGATTTAAATCAAACGGATACTGATTTGCCGCATGTATTGATCTCGCAATCGTTTGCTATTAGCCGCGCGGGTAATGAGCCATGGCAGACCATGGTCGGTAAAGAACTTAAAATGGGCAGTGACCCAGAAGATATTTTCAAAGTGATTGGTATTGTTGAAGATACTATCCCGCTACCGGGTGGCACCTTGAACATTGACGCACCCGAAGTCTACTATAGTAACCCATCGCGTATTAGGCTAAGTCGTCTATCTGCTGTGGTGATTATGCCAGAGGCGCAAGCGTTGCCGCGAGAAGACGTTGCGCTATTACTCAAAGGTATGGACTCGCGCTTAGGTGAAGTGCAAGTGGAATCAATGCAGCAGCGTTGGAATTCGGTTACCGCTGCCACGCGTTTAAATATGTATGTCGTGATTGGCTTAGCCACTCTCACTTTAGTACTGGCGGCGATTGGCGTTTCTGGTTTAAGCCAGATGACCGCAAGCCAAAAACGCTATGAACTGGCGGTTCGTATGGCGACGGGGGCTAAGCAAAGTCGCTTGTTGCGTTTATTATTGCAAGACTCGATTTGGATGTTAGTGTTTGGCTTAGGATTAGGCGTGTTAGCCGCCGTCAGCAGTTATCAGTATTTGTTGACCTTTTTTGCCAGCGCGCCAGCGTTTGACTGGTTAGTCACATCACTGATTAACCTAGTGTTGGCGATGGTGATGATAGTATCGGTGGCATTACCGGGCTGGCTGGTTATTCGCAAAGATCCGATGCGAGTGCTAAGAGAACTTTAATGTAGGTAAAGCATTTATCAAAGTGTTTATCAATTTTGGATGCAGTAACGGCCTCGACCTTGGATGTTCGAGGCCGTTACTTTAAGGAGCATTATGCAAAAGAACAAAGGGTTGGTCGTTGTTGTTGATGACGATGAAGATATTCGACTGGCCTTATCTATGCTATTGACCAACGAAGGTTATCAGGTGATGGAAGCGGGTTCGCCTGCTGAACTGGCCAGCATCACCGCGCGTTTGACCCCTCATTTAGTCTTACTTGATATGAATTTCAGCCGTGACACGACCAGTGGTAGCGAAGGGCTGGAGGTTTTGGCGCAGTTGACACAACGAAATATTGCTACTGTGCTAATGACCGCATGGGGCAATATCGAGCTGGCAGTTAAAGGCATGCAATTAGGCGCCGCTGACTTTATTGAAAAACCTTGGGACAACCAAAAGCTGCTGGGCATTGTCGATAAACAAATAGTCGATAAGCAAATTGCAAAAATAGCTATTGCTAGTGACGCCACGGCCAAGCAAGCCGTCAATCGTAAAACTAACACTGAGACTGTTAGCTGGGTTGCCGAATCTGAAGCGATGCAACAGCTTGAAGCGGTGATCAGCCAAATCGCCGATACACAAGCCAGTGTCTTGATTTTAGGTGAAAATGGCACAGGAAAATCACTGCTTGCTCAGCGGCTACACCAATTATCTGGCCGAAATTCAGCCCCTTTTGTCTCAGTGAATATGGGCGCAATTCCAGAGAATTTATTCGAAAGCGAATTATTCGGTCATAAAAAAGGGGCTTTTACCGATGCGCGTGAAAACCGCCAAGGGCGCTTTGAGCTGGCTCAGCATGGCACCTTGTTTTTAGATGAAATTGGCACCTTGCCAGCCAGTGTTCAGCCTAAAATGCTGCGCGTGTTAGAAAGCGGCGAGTTTGAACCCGTGGGCGCTAGCCAAACACTACATGCCGACGTGCGGGTGATCAGCGCCACTAATGCTGATTTAGATCAGCTCGTTGCAGCAGGCGAATTTAGACGAGATCTTAAATTTCGTTTAAATACTTTCGTCCTCACTTTGCCACCACTTAGAGCGCGCCAAGCGGATATTCTGCCATTGGCGAACAGTTTGCTCGCCAAGTTTTCAGCCAAATACCACAAACCGGCTCTCACTTTGAGTAATGATGTGATGGCTTTACTCAAGAATTATACTTGGCCGGGCAATGTGCGTGAGCTTAGCCATGTCATTGAGCGCGCAGTTATTTTATGCCGTGATAGCGACATTTTAAGTGCGCATATTATGCTGTCAGAGCTGAATTCACCTGGCGATGTTAACGGTGAGGAGGCGAGCAGCGCTGTGCAAGCTGATGACAGCGAGCTACGCCCGCTTGATGATATTGAATTTGAAATGATCACTAAGGCGCTGAAAAAGTATCAAGGCCACATTAGTAAAGCTTCAGCGGCACTGGGGATTTCTCGCAATGCACTTTATCGCCGAATGGAAAAGTACCAGCTCGACAAAGAGGAATTTGACCTTGAGTAGTGTTTTTCGCTCAGTGGAATTTAAGATCAAATTTGCCCTTAGCTGTTTCGTACTGGCCTTTTTGACCTTGGTTGCCTTGCTGACATCTGCTTGGGGTTGGTCACTGCTTGCCACGGTCACCGCGCTCTTTGTACTGAGTTATCCCTTATGCTGGTTGGCGTGGCGTGTATGGCAGTTTTGGGCGTCTTCCATCATGCGCTTAACCACTTACACCCAAGGCTTAGCCATGGGAGAGTCAAGTGTCTCTGTTGCTCGGCAAGGCAAATCAGTGCTACTCGATGAGCTGCACCATGAAATCACACAGCTTTATAAAAACACGACAGCAAACAAAGACGCAAACGCTTCATTAGCCATGTTATTCGGTCAGCTTTTTGAAGATTTGCCGATAGCCGTCGTGATATTCGAGCAAGATTACACGCTAAGCTATGCTAATCGAGCCGCTTACGATATTACTGAAATCAGCTTATTGCAGGGGGTCAGTGCTAAGGCGCTGGGGTTTGTCGAGCAAAATAAACAGCTTAACCACAGTGCACTTGCTTCAAACTGGCGTTGCCAATCTAGCCTGATTAACTTTCAGCAGCGCCCGATCTACTTATTTACCGCGATAGATATTTCCAGTGAAATTAAGCAAAGCGAGCAGGCGGTGCAGAAAAATCTGGTGCGCGTGCTCAGTCATGAGCTCAGAAATACACTCACGCCGATGTCGTCGATGGCAGAGACGCTGTTGTCGATGGACACTTTAGACACGACGCAAACCCGTAAAGTGCTGGAGCGTGTAAAAACCCGATCTGACGACTTACTGAGCTTTGTTGAGCGTTTTGCAGAAGTGGCAAAAATACCAGAGCCTAAAAAAGAACGATTCGATTTATCGGCATTGATTGAGCAAACCAAAGTGCTATTGTCAGCGCAGGACTCTCTGACGTTTACGGGTCAGCACATTTGTTATGCTGATGCTCAGTTGCTGGCGCAGGTGCTAATGAATTTGGTGAAAAATGCAGTTGAGTCAAAAGACACTCAGCATCACCAATATCACGATGCTCAAGGCGTGGATGCTCAAGTGCAAGCTAATCAAGGCGTAGCTATCGAAGTTAACTATTACCAGCAAGATAACCAGCAATACTTGAGTGTTATTGACAACGGCACGGGTTTTTCCAATATCGACAATGCCATTACGCCGCTATTTACCACCAAACCCAAAGGGGCTGGTATTGGGCTAGCATTCGTTGAAGCTGTGTTGAACAAACACGGGGGTATTGTCAGGCTATCGAATCAAGTGAACTCTGGTGCTGAGTCAGATGCGGCAAACGGTGTGAAAATTAGTGCGCAAACAGGCGCAAAAGTCGAACTCATCTGGCCTTTGCATCACTAATTGCAACTCAAGGGCAAGGGCTAGTTGGTAGGCCTATGGCTTAACGCCCTCCTGAGTGAGTCGTCGGAATGTGTTACTCTGCGACACTCAGTGTTTATCACGCTATTTGCCGAGTTTGTAGCGGTTATACTTGTATACAAATGACTTCTGGAAACCGTATGATCAAAACAATTTTCGCGTTGTTGTTGTGCGTTGCCTGTTATATTGCCGATGCGGCGACTCCCTCTGAGTTGCTCACCACGGCGCGCAGTTATTTTTCACCGTTACCTAAACCCGCATTAACTTTAGACCAAACTGCTCTGGCGCGTATCGCCCTCGGTAAACAATTGTATTTTGAGAGCGCCTTATCGATAAATAATAGCCAATCATGCAATAGCTGCCATCGCCTCGACAATCGACTCGAAAATGGTGGTGCTGGCGTCGATAATCTAAAAACATCTGTTGGCGCGCTCGGTCAGTTGGGTGAGCGCAATGCGCCAAGCACGTGGAATTCGAGCCTGCATTTTGCCCAGTTTTGGGACGCCAGAGTGAAAACACTGGCCGAGCAAGCTACTTTGCCCATTTTCAACCCGAAAGAAATGGCAATGACATCACCAGCGCAAGTGATTAACAGGCTAAAAGATAAAGGCTACCACGAACTGTTTAGACAAGCTTTCCCGACAAGCAAAGATGGTGTTAACCGAATAACGATGGAAAATTTAGCGATAGCGTTGGCAGATTTCCAGCGAACGTTAGTGACTCAAGATCGCTTTGATACCTATTTATCGGGAGACGAAACCGCAATAACTGCACAAGAAAAGGCTGGCTTAACCTTGTTTATAGAAAAAGGCTGTGTTGCTTGCCATAACGGGCCAGTGATGGGCGGGCAACTACTCATGAAAATGGGCATAGTGGAGCCCTACCCTAATAAAGTCGACCTTGGCCGTGCGCAAGTCACTGGCAATGCCGGCGACAAGTTCTTTTTTAAAGTGCCATCGCTACGCAATGTGTTAAACACGGCGCCTTATTTCCATGATGGTGGTGCTGCAACCATTGAACAAGCCATTATTGATACGGCTAAACATCAACTGGGTATTCGCTTAACCGAGCAAGAAGCTAATGATATTAAAGCGTTTTTTGGTAGTTTGGATAATCAAGCAATCCTAACTTTAGCAACTAGTAAGTAATGAGTTTGAATATATTGAAAGAAAATTCTATTGATTAGTTTCTGCTAGCATAAGCTGCGTACTATTGGGCTTGAAATGTTGCCCTAAGCAAACACCGAATTGGTAATCTGTTATGTGTTGGCAAATTGAATTACTTAACTTAGAGACTTTTCCATTTTCAATGTCGACAAGAAAGGGAACTTCACCTTTGGCTTTGTATAAGAGGTTGTTATTGTCAATAAACCAATAGCTTACATCTTGACTCATTGAAGAGACTAGCTCATCTTCCCCTAACGCATCATAACGCCACAGACCTGGCTGATAATATTTAGTGTAATACAACTGCCCGTTACTCACCTGTATCTCATGAGCACCCAGTAAAAACTCGCTGTCTAACTCCTGACTATCAAGGTTTAATGCATCAATGCGGTAGTTGTCAGCTCCATCGTGCGTATTAAAAAGTAAATTGTTGTCATAAAACTGTGGTTTTGAGCCTTTTAACTCAAGGAAGGAGGTATCATTTACCTTGTCGTTGGCAAAACTGTATAAACTAATCAGACCGCTTGACTCAAGTGCGATGATGCCTGCAATATCATCAAAGGCGACATTTTCTATTTGTTGCGCTTTAGCAAATGTTGATATCTGCCTTTTGATTTGGGTATTAATATCTACTGACCATAGTTGTTCTATACCTGTGGCGTCTGAAACATAAATAACTTCATTTTCGTTAATAAATTGAGCAAGTTTATTGGAGGCTCTTGTACCCACAAGCAATGTTTCCACGCCATCAGGCTCTTTGATTGGTGACATTAAAACGTCTGTTCGATACATACTACCTTGTATAAATGCGACTGAACCATCGTTACCTACGAAGTTGTATAACTTACTAAACCCAGACATTTCGATGCTTTTAATGAATGCATCTTGATTAAATATATGGGCTGTCACTCCACCGCTTTCATTTGCATGAAGCAAGGCGTTACCATCCCAGCTTACTGAATGTTTCGCTTTAGGGGTTTTGATTTGCCAAATCGACTTCCAGCTATCATTTATATCAACTAAGTGGATATTTCCAGTGCTCCAATCCGCACTGGTTAGTATAGCGACTAGGTTTGAATCAGCTTTTGATTGGATGTTGTAAACGCCTACTCCACCACTTTCAAACTTTGAAATTCGAGTTGCTTTACCAGTTTGTAGATTCCCTTTATAGAGAGATGCTGGGGCAATATCGTGAGCCGCGTCAGTGAATAAAATAGTGTTTGGGCTTAGGACTGATAGCCCTTTGCCTGTGGTAAGTTCATTGCATGGAAATAATGCAATTGGCTGAGCTTCTAAGCTCGATAAATTTAGCTTTTTAATTGAACATTTGGTGTCGTTATATGCTCTAAACACTATGGTATTATCGTCTAACCAATCGGGTGTCCTTAGGTTCCAATTAGCTTCCGTTATGACCCTTCTTTTCAACGAATAAGTATTGAGCAAAACAAGCTGCCAAAATGCTTGCTCACTATCTCGAGTTGCATATATTACCTGCGTATGCGTATCGTTAACTGACAAATCTACTTTTTCATATGGGTCATCAATAAGCTGTATAGCTTTACCTAATATTGGTGGGATAGAGCTTCCTGACTTTACGATAGATTGTGATGTGATGTAGTTGACGATAAGCGCCAGAAAAACTAGGAATGTAAGGGCAGCAACAGTAATAGTGTAAGCATTATTCCGAGAATTATCAGGCGATTTCGTTTTTTCGGGTAAGGCATGTTCAACATCAGCAATTAGTGCATATCCTTTTTTAGGATAATTTTTTATCTCTACATTCTGCGAGTCTAAGTTACGCAATTTCTTTCTCAACGTAGAGATAACCCTAGTGAGAGAGTTAGGGCTTGTTGCGTTTGTTGGCCACAGGTTTAATAAGTCGTTGCCAGAAATAATATCTTTTGGGTGTTTGGCAAGCTCTTCGAGTACAAGAGATTCAAGTGGATCTAGCTTTATTTGCTGTTGGTTAAACACCAAACAACCGCTCTTGTAATAAAACTGCAGTCTATTATTTATTGTGTAATAAACGCCCGAACTAACCATGTAATCAGCAAAATGCCTAATTTATATGAAAAATATCATACCATTATAAGCTTTTTATAAAGTCTCGGAACAGTAGTTTCAATAAGTTGAATCGGTGTTTCAATTAACAGGAATATCGATAAATGAAAACCATAAAAACACTTACTTTAATTGCCATTGTAGCTATTACTTCATTGTCTGGTAGCGATATAAAAACCAGCACTAACAAATTATCTTCGCTCGTCGAAATAGAAAGTAAACCGATAGAGGTTGCAAAGTTTGGGCGTTGTTTAGACTTCCCTCTATGTCGTGAACGAATTTAAGCAGTTATTTAGGAGTTATTTTATGGCTTGTGAATGCTGCGGCGTTGAATTAAGTAGCGGAACCGTGATCCGTGTAGATGCCGAATCAGGTCATACTTATAAAGCTTGTCCACATTGCTCTGCTACTCATGGTAGCGAGCATGTGTTTCACCAATACCCATATGCCTTTGGTAAGTCACCGGCGGGAGTCACTTCCGCTAACCCTAATGGGTTTCAAAGCTACTGCAGTGGCTGCCGCTCTTTATCTCCTGAGTTACCGTCTCGTAACTACAAAAAAGGGCGTACATGCAGTAACTTACGTTAACTAGTTTCCCCAAAGTTATGAAGCAGCAGTTACGCTGCTTCATAACTTTTCAAGGTGGCTTTGCGCGTCTAGCCTGTTTGCCAAGCGTCACTGTGCTCTTGATATCAATGCTTGTTGTCAATCAGCCGTTTGTTCGCGCATCGTAATCTCTATCACTCAGCACGCTTTGCAAGACAATCTCACGTTTTTTGCATCTCACAGCCTTTATTTCAGCCGTTTTGCGCCAGTTTTTTCTGCGATATGAATATTTTTTAATTATTTTAGAGTAAGTACTTTACTTTTGTAGAGTACATGCTCTATACTTCAAATCGTTCCTTGTGAACGCCTGTTGTAATAATTTTGTATATTCTAGCTTTCCCCATAGCTAAATACCCCGGCAATGCTTGCATTGCCGGTTTTTTTTGTCCAAATTTTAGGTGGTAGCGACCCGTCAATTCATAAAGTTATGATTTTTATGGATATTGTTGATTATGGGCGGTGTAAAAATTAGCAGAGTAGCAGAGTAGCAGAGTAGCTGAGTAGCTGAGTTAAGCGAGTCGTTAGCGCAGCATGACTACGTTGATAAGAGGGAGAGCAGCTCCAGTGGAGGGCACTAGAGCTTAGTCATTGGTTATTGGGGCTAGTCTTGGTTATTTTTACTCGCCAGCTTGCGAAGCATCTTCTTGAAGGGCGATATCTTCTTGCGCAAACCAGTCGCTAATCACTTGTGTGGCTTGTGGCATCCCAGTTTTCTTTAACGATGAAAATGCCTGCACTTTAATGTTGCCGTTAAGTGCTGCTAGGGTCTTTTTCACTTTTAGCACTTCGGCTGAGGCTTTACCTTGCGACAGTTTGTCAGACTTGGTGAGTAGGCACAGCACAGGTAATTCACTGTCGACCGCCCATTCGATCAAGTTGTGATCAAGGTCTTTGAGTGGATGGCGAATATCCATTAATACCACTAAACCTTTCAAGCAATCGCGCTTTTCTAAGTATTCACCTAACGCTTTTTGCCATTTTTTCTTCATTTCCATAGGGACCTTGGCAAAGCCATAGCCCGGAAGATCGATCAGTCGTTTGTTTTCCGCAATTTCAAAGACGTTAATTAACTGTGTGCGACCGGGGGTTTTACTGGTACGGGCAAGGCTTTTTTGTCTGGTTAGCGTATTGAGCGCGCTTGATTTACCGGCATTTGAGCGGCCAGCGAAGGCAACTTCGACACCGATATCTTCTGGTAAGCGACGGATATCAGGGGCACTAATGGTAAATTTTGCTTTGTTTAAATTGATTACTTGCTCAGACACGGCAGACATTCCTCTTTTGAAGTGCCGCTATTATAGCGTTTTTTACCTTGGCGCTGACAAGTAATAACGATCTCGCTGTTTTTTGTCGATTGATGTTCGCTGCCAATGTCGGCAATAAATAGTCGCTATTGCGATATAAAACAATGGTTTAGTTGTTTGGTAGTTGATGGGTTGGCGGCTTTTTATGCATTGGTGTTGTTAAATTAATCAGATTGTTAGTGAAATTTCGTCAAATAACCTGATTTTTTATAGGTTTTTATGTCATAGGCTGTTACACAAAATGAATATTCGTGTAAAATGTCGCGACTAATTACATTGGCATTCAGTGTGCGTGTGGGCTTATCAAAAAATCACAAGCACTGAATATGAAGATCAACAAGCAGAGAGCATTCGATGAAAAAAGTTATCGTATCACTTCTATTGGGCTTGGGTGTGCTAGCGAATGCAAATGCGCAAGGCGACGCTGAAGCGGGGAAAGCGAAAGCCGCAACTTGTGCAGCATGTCATGGTGCTACTGGGCATAGTGCTGTAGACAACTATCCTAACTTAGCCGGTCAACACGCTGAATACATTGTTAAGCAATTAAAAGCATTTAAAGACGGTTCTACTCGTAACGATCCGGTAATGGCGCCAATGGCGGCAGGTTTATCTGAGCAAGATATGCAAGATTTAGGTGCTTACTTTGCAAGTCAGCCGCGTACAGCAGCATCTGCTTCTGCGGCAACTGGCGATGCGGCAGCGCCGGCACCAGCAGCGGTAGCCGCTATTGTCGGTGATGCGGCGGCAGGTAAATACTTGTACGAAAATGGTGATGAGTCACGTGCTATCGGCGCTTGTGTCGGTTGTCACGGTAAAGACGGTGAAAGCAAAGTATTAATTTACCCTAACCTTGCGAAGCAACACCCAGCATACATTGAAAAGCAATTAAACAGCTTTAAGTCTGGTGATCGCGCTAATAACTACGCAATGGGTCAATTTGCCGGTCCTCTAACTGAGCAAGAAATTGCGGATTTAGGCGCTTACTTCAAAGATCCTGCAGCGGTTGCTAACGTTGCACCTAAGAAAGTAAAAGCTGCTGTTGCGGTACTGGGTGACATAGAGCTTGGCAAAGCTAACTCAGCAACTTGTGTGGCGTGTCACGGCACAGATGGTAACGCTCAGCTAGCAATGTACCCGAAAATTGCTGGCCAGCACGAAGGTTACTTGTTAAAGCAACTGCAAGAATTCAAATCTGGTACACGTAATAACGGTATCATGGCGGGTATGGTTGCAGCACTTTCAGACGAAGACATGAAGAACTTAGCCGCTTACTTTGCGAGCCAAACGACGTCTAAAGTTGTTAAGCCAGAAACGGTTAATGAAGCAGGTCGCAAGCTTTACTTTGGTGGTGACGCAGCGCGCGGTATTACCGCTTGTGCAGCATGTCACAGCCCAAGTGGTGAAGGTATGCAACACGCTAAATTCCCTGCGTTACTTAACCAACACGGTGATTACGTGAAAGCACAATTAGAGCAATTCCGCTCAGGTGCGCGTGGTAACGATGCTAATGCTATGATGCGTAACATCGCAGTTAAATTAACTGACGAAGATATTGCCAATATCACAGCGTTTATCCAGTCGCTATAAGCACTGTATAATGTCTGAAAAGCAGCCCAAGGGCTGCTTTTTTTGTGCCTGCTGTTTTTGGCGAAATGGCGTTTGCGCAGGTACTTTTCTGGTGGCGCGTATTGGCTAGGCTAGGATAATCACTTAAACTTGCTATTAAAAGCTCCCTTTTCAGTAGGTTATCTTGGTGAAGCCAGCCACATCGCTTAACAATGTTGTGATTTGTCGTCGCTGTGATGCGGCCTTGTCTAAGCCCAATATTCAGCCCGGTCACAAGGCCATTTGCCCTGGCTGTGGCGCGCTGCTATTTGAACTCAAGAAAAACCCAATGGAGCGGACAATGGCAGTGTCATTGGCTGGTTTATTATTGTTTTTCCCCGCCATTTTGTTACCGATGATCGGCGTTAGCGCTGCGGGTGCACATAATGAAGCGTCGTTAATTGATTGTATTGTCATTCTGCTTAACAGCGGATATCACATTGTTGCGCTGATCGTATTCTTGTTTACGATTGCCATTCCGATTGTGCACTTACTCGCGGCTTTTTATATTGCTGTGGCGGTGCATTTCAACAAAATTAGCCAGTCGTTATTGGTGTTTTTCCGCAGCTATCATGTCCTTGATAGCTGGACTATGCTGCACGTGTTTTTTCTTGGTGTGATTGTCTCCATCTATAAAATTGTTGATCTTGCCGAGCTGACAGTCGGTGGTGGCTTGATTAGTTTTGTTTTGCTATTGATCTGTTCAACACTGGTGTCAGTGACGTTAGATCATTACTACGTGTGGGAAAAAATGGAGCAAGCGCTTGAAGACTAATGCCAAAGCGATGGGGCTGGGCTGTTGTCCATGTTGCCATAAGGTAGTGCAGATGGAAGCAGAAAATCAGCAATGCCCAAGGTGCCACCGCACGTTTAGTACCCGTAAAATCAATAGCTTGTCGCACACTTTTGCGTGGACCATTGCCGCGCTAGTGATGCTAGTGCCGGCCAATTTGTATCCTATGATGATCTATTACACTCTTGGGAAACCAGAGGCATCCACTATTTTAGAGGGGATAGCCACCTTTGTGCAGTTTGGTATGTACCCTGTCGCGATTGTGATTTTTATCGCTAGCTTTGTGGTGCCGTTGGCAAAAATTATCGGTTTGTTTATCCTGATGTATCACGCCAAACGCGCGAGTAAGCTAACGGTTAAGCAGCAAGGGCAACTGTATCATATCGTCGAGTTTTTGGGGCCTTGGTCGATGCTAGACGTTTTTGTCGTCGCTATTATGGCGGCAGTGGTTAATTTGGGTTTTCTAAGTTCTATCGAAGCGGCAAAGGGGATCACTTACTTTGGTTTAATGGTGGTTTTTACCATGCTTGCTGCCGAGAGTTTTGATGCCCGATTGTTATGGGATGTGCAAAAAGACGATGTGCAAAAAGACGATGTGCAAAAAGAGAATAGTCAAAACGAAAACACTTGCAAGCATCCCCCTCAACCACCAAGCGATGTTGGCTTAAATCAGGCCAGTCAACACGATTCACCTTAATATTTTTACGAATCGAGCCATTTATTTAAAAGAGAATTATGATGAGCACAGAATCACATCCAGAGCCGATTGTTACAGCCAAAACTGGCATTTCAGCGATTTGGCTAGTGCCAATTGTGGCACTGATTTTCGGCGCTTGGCTAGTTGTTAAAGCAGTTGGTGATCGCGGCGTGTTTATCACTATCGAGTTTGACAACGCAACGGGCATTGTCGCGGGTAAAACTGAGATCCGCTATAAAGGCTTAACGGTCGGTGTAGTGCGCGATATCGAAACGTCTAGCGATTTACAAAGTGTCATTGTTGAAGCGGAAGTGATCAGCGATGCGAAAGATACGCTCACCGATGAAACCTTATTTTGGTACGTTACTGCCGATGTATCGTTAAGTGGTGTTAAAGGGTTAGATACCTTGCTCTCCGGCAGTTACATTAATGTTCGACCTGATATTGACGCCAGTGGTAAGTCACAGCGTCATTTTGTTGGTTTAAAAGAAGAGCCTGAGGTCGACGAATCGGCACCGGGGCTGCATATCGTGCTGACATCGGATACCTTAGGCTCAATTGTAAAAGACTCCCCCGTGACCTTTAAACAAATTATGGTGGGGCATGTGGCGAGTTATCGCTACGACGATCAACGCAACGAAGTTGATATTAATCTCTATATCAAACCTGAGTTTGCCCACCTAGTAAAACAACATTCGCGCTTTTGGAATGCCAGTGGATTAACGGTTTCCGGCTCGTTAACGACTGGCTTGCATGTCGATACCGACTCGCTTGCCTCGATACTCTCTGGTGGCATTGCGTTTGATACGCCAGACATTGAGGGTGACAGTGTCGCGAGCAAAAATGGTGATCGCTACAAGCTTCATCAGCACTTTCAAGACGCAGAAATGGGTTATGCCATTAACTTAAAACTCGACTGGAATAGTGAGCTTGATGCGGGGGCTGCAATTGTGTATCAAGGAATTACGCTAGGTCGCTTAGAGAGCTTTACCAATATTAACCCGCTAACGCGCGAGATCACGGCGCTGGCTAAAGTTAACCCGCGCATTGCCCCTTATCTTAACTCGTCAACACAATTTTATTTAATGGCGCCTGAGTTAGATTTAGGGGGCGTCACGAATTTGCACAATATTATCACTGGCGCGCAAATTGGTATGCGCCCGTCATTAGATGGCGATGTTACTGATACCTTTCGCGTTTACAGCCAGAAACCGGCTTACCATTATTCAGAGCCGGGCTTGCATTTAATACTCACCACTAATGATGTCAATTCACTGAAAGTCGGCACCCATATTTTTTATAAGCAACAAGTGGTCGGTAATATCCAAGCCATTGAAAATACTGGCCCAAGTGCGTTTGAAGTGCATATTCATATTCAACCTCAATACCAAAGTTACGTGAGTAAAGACAGCCGGTTTTGGAATGCCAGCGGTGTCAGAATTGCGGGTAACATTCAACAGCTCGATATCCAAAGTCAATCCATGCAAGCCATACTGGCAGGTGGTATCGCTTTTGATAAAGGCGTAGCAGAAAGCGCAGGAAAAAGTACAGCAGCGACACAAGAGCAAGCCAATAACGGCGACACTTTTGTGCTGTATGAGCACATCGACATGGCCAAGCAACGGGTTGCGATTGAGCTGGCGATGGCAACGGCTAAAGATGTTCGAAAAGGCACGCGCATCATGTATCGCGGTGAGCAGATCGGTGCCGTGCACAGTATTCGCTACATAGATGATAGTGCTCGTTTAGCGGTGGGGATTCTGCCCGAATTTCGTTGGCTATTAAAGGAAGATACGCAGTTTTGGTTGGTCAAATCTAAACTTACGCTTTCGGGATTAACCGATACTGAGGCGCTGTTTGGCGGTAACTATTTCAATGTCGACCTTGGCAGTACTGACAAAAACAGTACGCTTAAAAATAGTGCAGAGCGCCGTCAGTTTGTCGCCCTCGACAAAGCGCCGGCAAAACACACGTCAGCGGAAGGTTTACAGCTTACCGTGGTCAGTGAGACTGGCAGCGAAGTGAGCCCGGGTAGCCCAATTAGCTATCGCGGCATTGTCGTTGGGCAAGTGGATAATATTGAGCTGGCGCAAGATGGTGAAAACGTTGCGATTAACATCACCATTGACGAGCAGTATCGCCATTTAGTGCACGATTACACGCGTTTTTATCATGCTGGAGGCTTTACTATCACGGGCAACCTAACTGATTTTGTTGTTAAAACGGAATCGGCAGAGACGGTGTTAACCGGTGGCTTGAGCTTTTTTAACCCCGATGGTGTGATTAACCCTCAGCCGACACAAGAAGCGGCCCAATATCGCTTATTTAATGATTTACGCCACGCGCAAAATGCGGGCGTGGCTATTCGTATTGCGTTTAACCAAGTCGCGGGATTAAAGCCCAATTTAGCGATTAAATATCAAGGGCAAGATATTGGCGTGGTCGAGCGCATTGTGTTTGATAGCGATCATCACGGTGCTACAGCCATCGCTTATTTAAACCATTCGGGCCGTAAATTTGCGGTTAGCGGCACTAAGTTCTGGTTTGCTGAACCTGAGGTTGGTTTAGTGGGGTCTAAAAATGTTGAAGCCTTTATTACTGGCGGCTTTATTGACACCTTGCCTGCTAACTTAGCCATTGCTGGCAATGGCATTGCTACTGCTCAAACCGAGTTTACAGCCGAAGATTATGCGCCAGCGGTGACACAGCTACCCTATGGTTTAAATTTACAACTAACGGCCAAACGCTTGGGGTCTGTGCGCGTTGGAAACCCAGTGTTGTATCGCCAAGTGAAGGTGGGCGAAGTGATCGGTGCAGATTTGGCCCCCACCGCTGATCAAGTGCATATTTTTATTAATATCGAACAACGCTTTGCCAAATTAGTCTCGCCTGCCAGCCAGTTTTGGAATACCAGCGGCTTTAGCATGGATGCCGGATTGTTTTCTGGTGTTTCAGTGGATGCAGAGTCGATTGAAACCATACTAGCTGGCGGTATTGCCTTTGCCACCCCAGACGATCAAGCGGGCTTATCACCAGTTGCTCAGGGGCATAGTTTTACCTTAAAACAAAATCCAGCGGCTCAATGGCAAGAGTGGTCGCCGAAAATTCAACTAAATCGTTAGCGACAAGCATCAGAGCGCTGTTGGCAAATGGCTTGTAGCGCTTGCGTTGCTTGACGGTAGTCATCCGCGCGAGTGATCGCCGTTACCACAGCAATGCTATCAACGCCTGTGCTGGCAACGATTTTCGCGCGCTCATGGTTAATGCCGCCAATCGCTACGATGGGAATCTCTTGCTTGAGCGCCAGTAAAT
The DNA here is from genome assembly GCF_003390335.1 of Thalassotalea euphylliae. Classification (NCBI taxonomy): domain Bacteria; kingdom Pseudomonadati; phylum Pseudomonadota; class Gammaproteobacteria; order Alteromonadales; family Colwelliaceae; genus Thalassotalea; species Thalassotalea euphylliae. The sequence goes on along the minus strand of NZ_QUOU01000001.1, from coordinate 4,610,833 downwards.
GGCGCAAATTGTCGATGCCCTGAATTTGTCCGGTCATATCTTTGGTCACTGTCGGGAAAATTGCCCCAATCGCTAAATAGCTAGACTTTAGTTGGCGCGCCAATAAAAGCTCATAACAGCCGTGGGTGCTGATCCCCAGTCTAAGCCCAGCATTAGCAATAGCATTGAGATTGGCATCGGCGAGATCTTCTTGCCCTAAGTGCACGCCGTAAGCACCGTGTTTTATCGCCAGCTGCCAGTAATCATTGATAAATAGCCGGGTCGTTGTATTGCTCGTTAGCTTTACTGCTTGGGCAATTTGTCGGTCAATCTCATCAAGCGGTAAGCCTTTGAGCCTGAGTTGGATAATATTCAGCTCAAGCGGCAGCAATTGCTCAAGCCAAGCGAGCGAATCAATTACCGGATAAAGCCCTAGCTTTTCTTTGCCAGAATCAGTGCCTAAACCATTGTCTAAATCATTATCTAAACCATTACCTAAACTCAGCGAAGGAAAGCCAGAGTTGGGTAAATTTACACTGTTGTTAACTACGTGAGGAAAATAGTTATCATCCGTGGGGAAAGCGCCAACAGCAAAAGCGCCATAGTAGTCGGTAGTTCCAGTACTCTCGCTTAACCCCTGATTGATAAATGCTTTAGTTAAGGTGAAGGCATCACGCAATAAATAACCTTGTGCCAGCAGTACCGTTAATGCTGACGCAAACGCGCAACCAGAGCCGTGACTGTAGCTAGTGTTTACTCTTGGACTGCTGAGCGTTAATACTTGTTGTTCCGGTGCGCCTGCTGAGTCGCTAGTTTCCGCAGATAGGTAGGCAATGTCTGTGCAAGTATTCGCATCACCACTGTGGCCACCTTTTACTATTACGGTTTGAACCCCTTGGCTCAGCAAGAGCGACGCCGCTTGCTCGGTTGTTTTCTCTGGTGTTTTTCCTACACAGGTAAGTGCTTGAAGTTCTGGTAAATTAGGCGTGATGACATCAAGGTATGGCAATAAGTTTTCGATCACAGCTGGATCTAATTGGCTGAACTTACCGCCAACACTGGCACTGGCAACGGGATCGTAGACAGTGATCAGTGTGGGATCTTGCTGTTTGAGCCTTGCCAATAGCGCGATCAGCCAATTGACTTGATGATCGTTTGCCAATAAACCGATCTTGATGGCGCTTGGTGGCTTGTCATTGAGGAGCAATTGGGCTTGCTGTTCAAGTACTTCCGTCGCGACTGGATTTACCGCTACTAGTCGCTCTGAGTTTTGACTGGTATTGGCGGTGATCAGTGTACAAACTTCGACCTTTCCTTGGCTAAGGCTGTGCATGGTTTTGATATCGGCGGCAATACCAGCACCGCCAGAGCAGTCGCTGCCGGAAATTGTCCAAACGATAGGCTGAGGCTTTCGTTTATCCGTTGGCTTATTGAGAGGTTTGTCGGCAACTTTATCTAATGCCAAATGGTGCGAACGCGGTGTGCTCATAAGAAACTCTTATTATTCTTTCGTCAGTGCTTAGCTTGCAATGCTCTGCTTATTAAGTTTGATGCCAAAATGGGGTATCGAGTGTTGGCGTACTTGGCTGTGCGGTCTGTCGCTCGGGCATAATGCCAGCTTGCTGAGCCAACTGCCCTGCCTCCATCGCAAAGGCAAAAGCTTTTGCCATAGCAACAGGATCACTTGCTAGCGCAACCGCGCTATTGAGCAGTACGCCGTCATATCCTAACTCCAGCGCTTGCACCGCATCTGAGGGCTTCCCAATACCGGCATCAACAATCAAGGTTGCTTGGGGTAAACGACTGCGAATCGTGGCGAGATTGTAGGGGTTCATCAAACCTTTCCCTGTACCTATTGGCGATGCCCACGGCATGATCACTTCACAACCTAAATCGTAAAGGCGCTGGCATAAGACTAAGTCATCCGTGCAATACGGCAATATTTGAAAGCCATCGTCAATTAAGGCTTTGGTTGCCTTGAGTAGCTCAATGGGATCGGGTTGCAAATTGTAGTCGTCACCTATCACTTCTAATTTTAGCCAGTGGGTTTGAAATAATTCACGTGACATGTGCGCTAAGGTAATCGCTTCATTAGCGCTTTTGCAACCTGCGGTATTGGGCAATAGCTTAATTTGATGCTCATCGGCGAGTTGTTGTAAATACTGCCACATCATTTGCCCACCCTGCTCTGCTGGTGCTTGGCGTTTAAGTGACAAGGTCATCACTTGTGCGCCGCTGGCAATTACGGCTTGCTGCATAATGGCTGGGCTTGGGTAAAGTGCCGTACCAATCAGCAGTCGGCTATCAAGCTCGGTGCCATAGATGGAAAGTGACATGCTTAACCTCCTTGGATCGGCGAAAAAAGCTCAACACTTGCGCCGTTGCTGAGCGATGTTGCTTTGTAATCACTCTTGGCAACAAAGATTTGATCGACAGCTACTGCAAATAGCTTAGGCTTTGGGTGCACTGAAAAATATTGGTCAAGCAGCTGGCTCACTGTGATGCTTGTTTCTTGGTATTCAGTCTTTTGGTATTCAGCTTGTTCAAGGGTGAAAGCTTCACCATTAACTATATAGGTATGGGTCATTTTTTTGCTCTGGTACTGTTTCAGGTGTCAGCGTATAGCGACTCGAAAAACGCTGGCGGCACTGATTTAGAGGACTTGCTACTTTTAGCCGTATTAATTTGCTGAGCCACCAAGTGTAAGCCCGTTGCTAACATCACTGGCGCGAGCAAATAACCGTGGCGATATAGGCCGTTCAGTTGGATCAGCCCTGATTGGCTTCTTGCTTGTGGTCGATTGTCGGCAAATGCTGGGCGGCTGTGGCTGAGCTGCTCAATAATCTGCGCCTCGGCAAAGCCTGGGTGTAGGCTATACAAGGCAGAAAGCAGTTCAAGTGCCGATTGCACTGTGACTTTACCCGTTGCGCCACTCTCTATTTCCGTCGCACCAATCACGTACTCATGATTGGCTTTCGGGGCGATGTAGAGCTTGTACCTTGGGTGCATTAAACGTACTGGCAGCGATAATTCGACTTCTGGCGCATATACTCGTATGACCTCACCGCGCACTGGCCTTAACATCGGCAGTGCTCCCTGATCTTCGATATTGGTATCGGCATTGGCACTAGCTCGGCTATGAATGGCACTTGCACCAATACCACGACAATCAATGACCAAGTCAAATTGCTTAGTACCTGAATCGGTACGCACTTGGAACGGAGATACCGCCAGCACTTGAGTTTGCTCATGCCAGTTGACTGTATCATTTGCTTTAAGCGCACTCGCCAATGCATTAAGCAGCTGATGGTTATCAATACAGCCTTCCCCTTGCAAATATGCACCGTTTTCAAAGCGCTCCGCTAGTGCGGGTGCCTGCTTTGCGAGTTCACTTTTGCTCAGCAATTGAAGCTGAGCTTGCGGATACTGCAGGCTGATATGGCGTGTAAAGCGCTCATAGTCACCTTGGTCAGCGCGGTGGCTAACGCAAATTGAACCATGCGCTTGAAAATCCACTGGGCTGGTAAGTTCGCCGAGTAATTCAGGCCACATGGCTAGTGCTGCCTCGCCCATGGCGACAAGCTCTGGCTCACAGCTCAACGACTCGCCATAAGGGGTAAGCAAGCCCGCAGCGGTGTAAGCGGCGCTCTGCTGACCGTCAATGGCGTCTTGATCGTACAGGCTGATCTGGTGTGCGTTATTGTGCTCGTTACAGGCTAGGCTTAGCTGCCAGGCCATTAAACGACCTAGCAGCCCGGCGCCAACAATTGCGATATTGGCCACTGTGTTTACCTTGCTTGATGATAAATTTCAGCGCCAGTCGCCTTAAATTCCGCTGACTTCTCTGCCATACCTTGAGCCAGCGTTTCATCAATGGCATCGCGACTAACACTAATGGTTTCATCAGCGAGCTTGATTTCAATGCGTTGCTCTGCCTCCAATTTTGCAGCATAGTCGCGCACATCTTGGGTGATTTTCATTGAGCAGAATTTAGGGCCACACATTGAGCAAAAATGGGCTATTTTGCCTGACTCTTGCGGCAGGGTTTCGTCATGATATTCGCGGGCGCGTTCGGGATCTAAGCCTAGGTTAAATTGGTCGTGCCAGCGAAACTCGAAGCGCGCTTTTGACAGTGCATTATCGCGAATTTGTGCACACGGATGCCCTTTTGCTAAATCGCCCGCATGCGCGGCAATTTTGTAGGTAATTAAGCCTTCTTTGACATCTTCCTTGTTGGGTAAGCCCAAGTGCTCTTTTGGCGTTACGTAGCACAGCATGGCACAGCCGTACCAACCAATATTAGCGGCACCAATCCCTGATGTGATGTGGTCATAACCGGGCGCGATATCTGTCGTTAGTGGCCCTAACGTATAGAATGGCGCTTCGTGGCAATGTGCCAGCTGCTCGTCCATATTGGCTTTAATCATATGCAGTGGCACATGACCCGGGCCTTCAATCATCACTTGGACATCGTGTTGCCAAGCGATTTTGGTGAGCTCACCTAAGGTATGAAGCTCAGAGAACTGCGCTTCGTCGTTGGCATCAGCAATCGAGCCGGGGCGCAGGCCGTCACCTAATGAAAAGGCAACATCGTACTGCTTACAAATTTCGCAAATATCTTCAAAGTGCGTGTACAGGAAGTTTTCTTGGTGGTGTGCTAAACACCATTTGGCCATAATGGAGCCACCGCGCGAGACAATACCTGTCACGCGCTTTGCCGTCATCGGCACATAGCGCAACAGCACACCGGCGTGAATGGTAAAGTAGTCTACACCCTGCTCTGCTTGTTCAATTAAGGTGTCGCGAAACACTTCCCACGTTAAGTCTTCAGCAATGCCGTTTACTTTTTCGAGTGCTTGATAAATAGGTACAGTGCCAATTGGCACTGGCGAGTTACGCACAATCCACTCACGCGTTTCGTGAATATAGCGGCCAGTGGATAAGTCCATGACGGTATCTGCGCCCCACTTGGTCGACCACACCAGCTTTTCCACTTCTTCTTCAATGGATGAGGTAACCGCTGAGTTACCGATATTGGCGTTCACCTTGATCAAGAAATTACGGCCAATAATCATCGGTTCAGATTCGGGGTGATTGATATTGGCGGGAATTATGGCGCGCCCTGCGGCCACTTCTTGGCGGACAAACTCTGGCGTAATCTGTTCAGGAATGTTGGCTTGACCAGCTTCGGTAAACTTGGCCCCAAAGCCCTGCCCGTCGTGACGTTGGCTGAGAATTTCGTCTTTCATTTCTGCCCGTTTGGTATTCTCACGAATGGCGATGTATTCCATTTCCGGCGTGATAATCCCTTGGCGTGCGTAGTGTAACTGGGTCACGTTTTTCCCGGCTTTGGCGCGGCGCACTTTCGGCAGGTTTTCAAAGCGAATATGATCAAGCCCTTCATCCGCTAAACGCTGCTGGCTATAGCCAGATGTCGCGCCCGTAAGTTCTTGAGTATCTGCGCGCTTGGCGATCCATTCACTGCGCAGTTTAGGTAAACCCTCATGGACATTAACGTTAATGTTTGGATCGGTGTAAACGCCAGAGCTGTCGTACACACGAATTGGCTCGTTAGGCTCAAAAATCGGTTTTTCTTCGGTGCCGCCGACAAAGGTGTCGCCAACGGCAATTTCACGCATGGCTACTTGAATACCGTGTAGCTTACCCGGTACATAAATTTTGCTGGAATTCGGGTAGCTTTGTCCCGACACATTGTTGATAAAGGCTTCTGCCTGCTGACGGCGCTCACGGCGCGATAATGAACTCATGGCTCTCACCTAGATAATAATGAATTATATTCGGCGGAGTTGACTAGGTATGACGAGAACAACACAAGCAGCCAGTAGCCTAAAATTATCTACTGCTAATCATGATATTGAGTTTGTGTTGCGCTTGTTCCCTTCGCAGCAATTACGCTGATCAGGTTCTACGGATCCCGCTTTCGCGATCTCAGCCCTATGGCACTCCGACAAGTTCGCTGAGCAACTTAACTTTAACTAGCTTGCTCAGATGCTTTTTAGTCTTACAAGAATTTTAACTTTGTGCAAGCGCCAGATTTATCCCATCGGCAATAAACTCACTTTACCCATAGCTTGCCTTCAACTGGTTAGCAACGCACAATATCGCTCATATTCTCAGAGCGAAGAGTTAAAAAAATGATGTCCAACAAATGGTTATCAACGACAGCGAGTGCCTTACTCGTGCTGACCAGTCATCAAGTTAATGCCCAGCAGCCGAGCGAAATCAAAAAAGCCAAGCCAAATACGCCTGACATTAGTGAACAAAGACAACAGCATTTGCGCGGCGCAATCACACCGGAACGTGCATGGTGGGATGTTAAACACTATCAGCTGTCGCTGGCCGTCGATATTGGTGACCGATCTTTTACTGGCGAAAACGTCATAACCTATCAAGTGATTGATAGTGCGAAAGAATTGCAAGTTGAGCTACAAGCACCTATGAAGCTTGAAGCTGCTGTGCAAGCAGGGCAATCCTTAGCGATTCGTCAAGAAGGTTACAGTTATTTTATTTCGCCAAACGAGCCACAGCAAATAGGTCAGGAATATCAGTTAACTTTGACCTTTTCGGGTCAACCTCATGAAGCGAAAAATGCCCCTTGGGATGGCGGTATCACTTGGTCGGAAGATGAAGATGGCATGCCTTTTATTGCCTCCTCAAACCAAGGGATTGGTGCCAGTATTTGGTGGCCGAATAAAGATCACGGTTACGACGAACCCGATCGCGGTATTGATATGTTGATTGAAGTGCCAAGACCTTTGTTTAATGTCTCTAATGGCCGCTTAATTAACATTGAAGATCAAGGGGATAGTCGAGTTTTCCACTGGCGCGTTATCAATCCTATTAATAACTACGGTGTGAATATCAATATTGCTGATTACGTTAATTTTGCGGAGCAATATCAAGGTGAAAATGGTGTGCTAGATATGGACTATTACGTGCTGCGTGCTAACGAAGAAAAAGCGCGAGTGCATTTTGGTGATGCAAAGCGAACCATTGAAGCGCTAGAGCACTGGTTTGGCCCATATCCGTTTTATCAAGACAGCTACAAGCTGGTTGAAGCCCCGTATCTTGGCATGGAGCATCAAAGCTCAGTCACTTATGGCAATAACTATCAGCAAGGCTACAAAGGGCGTGATCTCAGCGAGACAGGTTGGGGCTTAAAGTGGGATTTTTTGATTGTTCACGAAACCGCACACGAATGGTTTGCCAACAGTATCACGGCTAAGGATGTCGCTGATTTATGGATACAAGAGAGCTTTACCACTTACGCTGAAGGTTTGTTTGTTGAATATCACTATGGCAAAGCGGCAGGGGCTGAGTACTTGCGTGGACAACGCCAGAATATTCGCAATGATAAGCCAATGATAGGGACTTATCACCAACATCAAGTGGGTTCGTATGATATTTACCCCAAAGGTGCGAATATGCTGCATACGCTGCGCCAACTGCTTAATGACGATAGCAAATGGCGTGAGATCTTACGTGGTTTAAACAAAGTTTTTTACCATCAAACCGTTACTACCGAGCAAGTTGAAAACTATATCGCTGAGCAATCTGGACTAGAGCTTAATAAGTTTTTTGATCAGTACCTGCGCGACAGCCGTATTCCCGTGTTGGAATATCGACTAATGGACGGCGAATTTAAAGCCCGTTGGCGTCATGTGGTGGCTGGTTTTACCATGGCAATTCCGGCGAAGTTTACTGGTGATGTAGCAGCTGATCAGCAAAAGTTTGCGCTGACAACAGATTGGCAAACATTTGAATTACCGCAGGGGGCGACAGGTATTCAGTGGGAAAAAAACTACTATATTGCGCAGCTATTGATAGAGTAAGGTTTTGATTTATAAGGTCTTAGAAAAACAAAAAGCGCTCAAATGAGCGCTTCTGCTAAGCCCAAAGCAAATGCTTATTTAAGGCTAGCGTAGTATGCAGCTAGGTTAGCCATATCTGCATCAGTTAGGCCCATCGCCATAGGAGCCATTACTGGATCTTTACGTGCGCCAGATTTGAAATCTTTTAATTGCTTTGCAATGTAAGCTTCTTTTTGGCCAGCAAGGTTAGGGTACATTGGAATAGCAGAAATACCTTCTGCGCCGTGACAAGCTGCACACATTGCTGATTTTGCTTTACCCGCTGCAACGTCGCCCGCGAATGCTGGAGCTACCATCATTGCTGCAGTTGCAATAGCAAGAGTCATTTTTTTCATAATGTCTGTCTCTCTTAATGATTAGATTTTTCTGAGCCTTAGTCGATTATATGGAAAAAGACCTAAGTTGTCCTAGATTTTTTAGTATTATGTAAACACTTACTATGACTCAAGTAATTACGATGTCCGAGCCAATTGCGTTTAATTTCGACAATCGACTTATCAAGCATTTACCTTTTATTTATCGACCTGTATCGCCGACTCCTTTAGTGAATTCACATTTGGTGGCGACCAGTGACGCTATGCTAGCAGAGCTTGGCATTGCAAAAGATGATTTACATCAAACTAATTTTGTTGATGTTTTTGCTGGCAAGGTATTACCTAAAGGTGGCTATTTTCATGCGCAAGTCTACAGCGGTCACCAATTTGGCCAATACGTGCCGCAATTAGGTGACGGGCGGGCCATTAGCCTTGGCGAAATAGTTGCTCAGTCTGGCCAGCGATTAGATGTCCAGCTAAAAGGGGCAGGGGAAACGCCGTTTTCTCGTATGGGCGATGGCAGGGCGGTGCTGCGCTCTTGCATTCGCGAATTCCTTGCCAGTGAGGCGATGGCAGCGCTTGATATTCCCACCACACGGGCGCTATGTATTATCGGTAGTGAGCACGATGTTTATCGCGAGCGCGTAGAAAAGGGCGCGATCATGACACGAACATCGCCGAGTTACCTGCGTTTTGGTCATTTCGAATATTGGTTTCATCGAGGGAAAAAAGATGAACTTAACCAGTTAGCGGATTTCTGTTTAGCCGAATACTTTCCTGAGTGTTTAACCGAGGAAAACCCACACAAAGCCATGCTGGCGGCGATTGTGCAAGCAACTGCGATGTTAATTGCTAAATGGCAAGTGCATGGCTTTGCGCATGGGGTTATGAATACTGACAATATGTCGATCCTCGGCCTGACCATCGACTATGGCCCGTTTGGCTTTCTCGATGACTATCAACCTAGTTTTATCTGCAATCATTCCGATCATACCGGTCGCTACGCGTTTGACCAGCAGCCAAGCATTGGTTTATGGAATTTGAATGCGCTGGCTATCACGTTTTCTGATTGGTTATCGACCGAAGAAATTCGCGCAGCGCTGAGCCAATATGAGCCAATATTCGTGCAGCACTACATTTCGTTAATGCAGCGAAAGCTTGGGTTGGTAACATGGCAAGATGAAGATCAGGTGTTGTTAGGGGAGTGGTTAACACTACTGGCCAAGCAAAAAGCAGATTACACTGTGAGCTTTCGACAGCTGAATCAGGTATTTATCGATGATAGTGATAATCAGCATTGCCAAGACTTGTTGGCGCATTTTAGCGATAAACAAGTGGTTGTTGAGTGGCTGAAAAAGTATCGCCAACGACTGGCGGACGACGACATGACAGATAATGCCCGCCAGCAAATTCAAAACCAGCATAACGCCAAGTTTATCTTGCGTAACTACTTAGCGCAGCAGGCGATTAGGCAAGCAGAGCAAGGCGATTACAGCGAAATTGAGCGCCTACAAGACATTTTACAAAGCCCATTTGAAGAGCAAGCAGATGCTGAGCAATATGCTCAGCCAGCGCCAGAGTGGGGGAAGCATTTGGACATATCATGCAGCAGTTAACGCCATCATCATCGCTTGCTATTTCAGCCGTATGGCAGCGCGATGATCATCTCGATATTCGCTTTGACGGTGAGTTTGATGAAGAAGATTTTACACCATTAACCCAGCGGGTATTGGATAGGTTGGATAATGCTCGCGTGCTGGAAAACATCCCCGGAGCCGACCGCCACAATGTGCGCTTTAGTCTCCAGCTCGCAGGGCAGAATGGCTATTTTGTCTTAAATTTTGAGGTGTATAGCCAATCGTGTTGGCTAGCGGCAGAATCAGACAGCGAGTTACTTATCTTGACTGAACTTCATCATTTACTGTCTGGTGGTACTTAAACTAGAGAAAGCTAAGCCGATAACATGGATACTTGATTTTGCCCTTGACGTTGCGCATCAGACAGCGCTTTTTTTGTGCGATTAATCAGGCTTTGTAAGGTTTCTCTTTGTTGAAACTCGCTCACACCGAGCGAAATGGTCATTTGTGGTAGGCGAATGCCTGATTTGCTACTGATAAAGCGAATTCGCTCGACACCTTGACGTATTTTTTCGGCAATTTCACCTGCGATACCCATTTCCACATCTGGCAATAAAATCAGAAATTCCTCATTGCCGGTGCGCACTGGCAAGCCGCTTTCTCCAACATAATTACTGACTTTATTGGCGATTTTCGACAAAATCACATCACCAATTAGCGAGCCGAATTTATCGCTAAAGCGGTTGAATTCGTCAACACTGACAACAAGCGCGGCAATTTGACGATCGGGAGAGTCTGTCAGCCAAGCATCAAAGTGTTTGTTAAGTGCTTTGTGATTAAACAGCTTAGTGACGGGGTCGAGGTAAATTTCGCGACGAGCGGCATTGAATTCTTGATACAGGTTTTTGGCATTTTGCTCTGACGCGGTCAATTTTTCGATAAGCGCGCGTTGTTGCTCTCTTAGCTGCTCAACGGTTTGGGTTAAATTAGCAAGTGCTTGTTCCGTCTCAGCGTCATTACCACTTTGGAGAGTCGCGACATTGTTGTCTAGCGTAGATAGCAATTGTGAACTTTGTTGCGTAGAAGTTTGGCAGGTTTCACTGAGATCGGCGGTGAGCTGTTTCACTTCGTCAAACATTTCATCACGCAGGTTGTTTTGACCAAGCACATACTCTCGATAAAGCTGCTCAAACAGAAAGTTATCTAAACGGCCATAAGTGAACAAGTGCTGATCTATTTTGGTGATCAGCGGTGTGTTTTTCTCACAAATATACTCATAAGCAATAGCGTAATTTATTGGGGTTACCGGTAATTTCCACTGCGCTAACAGCTTTGCGGCTTTCGCCATTTTAACTTGTGCTTGTGCTACGGAATCATGGTGCTTCAATGATTCACCCCAACTAATCTAACTGCTCCGCCATTCTGGCTAAATTCCTTGTAAACTTCTAGCCTTGAACGCAACTTTTGTTGGTAAATAACGTAATTAAGTAAAAAATTGCATACAATTTCAACAATGATGATGCTAAAACAGTGGCTGCTCGTTTGCGAAGCTAGTTGCAAGGGGTTAGTTGCAACAGATGAGTTGACGGGTAAAATGAAAAAACAAAGAGCCTCCACAATACTAATAACACAAGCGATTAACGTGATGAAATACCTCATTTTTGCCATGGCATTGATGCTTACTGCATGTAGCCATACCACTCCAGAAACCAAGCTAGACGCCAATCAAGCACTCGCGAACCTGATTGACGAATACCAAGCATACGAGCAACAGAGTAGCCCGTTTAACAAGCCAGAAGTTGGCAAAAGTAATCGTGAGCTGCCGGATTTAAGTGCGGCAACACTTGCGGCTAACCATCAAGCATTATCATCGATACTGGCGAAAGTGAACGCGATTGACACAGAGGCACTCGACGATGCCAACCGTATTAACTGGTCGGTACTGCAATATCGGATGCAAAATCAAGCAGATTACTACCTCAACAAAGAGTACTTAATGCCGATCACCGCCGAATCAGGTTTTCACGCATATATTAGCTTTATCAATCGGATGGTGAGCTTTAAAACAGAGCAAGACTATCAAGATTACCTCAGTCGACTTGCGCAAATCCCACGCTACTTTGATCAGCAAATGGCGTGGATGCGCGAAGGTTTGGCGCAAGGTTACACCCAACCTCAAGTGGTTTTGCAAGGGTTTGAAGAGTCTATTGCCGCATTTATCAAAGATGATGTCACCGAAAGCGCTTACTACCAGCCATTTGTCGCTATGCCCAAACACTTGAGCGATGCACAAAAAGAAACATTGCGCGCAGCAGCCGTCAAATCAATAACAGAGCAAGTATTTCCAAGCTATCAAGCCTTCTATGACTTTATGGTTGGCGAGTATCAACCAAACGCGCGACAAAATATTGCCGCCAGCAGCTTGCCTAATGGCGAAGCGTTTTATGCGAATCGCGTAAAACACTTTACCACCCTGGAAATGACCGCGGATGAAGTGCATCAAATTGGTTTAGCCGAAGTCAAACGCATTCGTGCTGAGATGAATGCGATTATTGCAAGATTAGGCTTTGAAGGCTCGTTCGCCGATTTTGTTGAGTTCCTGCGCACAGACCCGCAATTCTACGCAACGACACCGGAGCAATTGCTCAAAGAAGCTTCATTTCTTGCCAAGCAAATGGATGCCAAGTTACCGAGCTTGTTTAAAACGCTACCGCGCACACCATACGGTGTCATTGAAGTACCAGCGAATATTGCACCTAAATATACAACGGGTCGTTACTCTGGTCCTTCGCGTGATGATCAACCGGGCAATTATTGGGTCAACACCTATCGCTTAGATCGCCGTCCACTATACGTTTTACCAGCATTAACACTACATGAGGCAGTACCCGGTCATCATTTACAAGGGTCGATTGCCCGTGAAATGAGGGATGTACCAGAGTTTCGCAACAAAACCTATATTTCGGCATTCGGTGAAGGTTGGGGCTTGTATGCGGAATATTTAGGTATTGAAGCGGGCATGTATCCAGATCCCTACAGTGACTTTGGCCGTTTGACTTATGAAATGTGGCGGGCGTGTCGCTTAGTGGTCGATACGGGGATGCATGTTAAAGGGTGGTCACGCGATCGCGCGATGGACTTCCTTGCTAGTAATACGGCGTTGTCGCTACACAATGTAAGAACTGAGATCGACCGTTATATCTCATGGCCTGGGCAAGCGCTTTCGTACAAAATTGGCGAATTAACGATCAAGCGCCTGCGCCAGGAAGCGGAGCAAGCGTTGGGGACTGATTTTGATCTGCGCGAGTTCCACGATCAACTGCTTGCAAACGGCTCTATGCCATTATCGATGCTAGAGATTGTGATTACTCAGTACATCGCACAGCAGAAAGAACAACAGCAGAAACAAGCATTAGCTGAGCAAAGCTAAAAAGTGGCACTTTAGCGCCGAAAGCAGGCTGATTGATGATTGAATTGAGCAGCTGCTAGGCGCTATTTCTATTCGTTCAAAAACTCTTGGTATAAGAGAAAGATAAGAAAGGGGAAAGACACGCAAAGTATACCGCAGGAGATAAGGTTAGCTGGATCGCTAAGAAAGATAAGCCCCCACTATATCTAAATTTGGCAGTCCCGCTGTCCTAGGTTTCCCCTTAGACCGGTAACTTTGCGTCTCTAGCTTTCGCTAGATTTGCCTTTAACGAGCTTTAGTCGCTCGACGACATTATAGTCAAATAATAACCAGAGTAAACCTCAGGTTGGCTCTTATTCATACGATTCGTTAAAATAGCGTTAGAAATAAATAATATAGGTTGCTGTTGGTGAAACAAATTTGGTTAGTGCTGATTCTGGTAATGGCTTATGGCCTGAGTCAGCCACTGAGTGCGCAAACGCAATTACCAAGAGAAGCTGTCGCCGCCAACATCGAGCGGGTTAACAGCTATTACCAAGCAGATAAAGAAGCCCTGCCATACGATGAAATTGTCTCATTGGCGACGGCAATTGTGCAGTTTCGTCGACAATATCCCAAAGACGTAATTGCTAAAGCCTATGTCTTACTGGCAGAAGTTGCTGGTAGTAAGGGCGATGCCGCACGTGCCTTCCAGTTTGCTGTTGACGGCCTAACTTACAAACCTCTACCTGCTGAACTGCAACTCAATTTAGAAATAAAACTCGCCGAAGGGTACTTCGTCAAAAGTAAATACCACAATGTTTTTCACTTTGTTGATCAGGTATGGGAGCGCGCAGAAAAAGAAGGGCTGGTGAAGTATCAGCTGTTAGCTTTAGGTTATCGCGCCATGGCAAATGCCTTGATCGGCGAAGCGCAAAAAGCGGCAGACGACCTGCACTTAGTGAAAGAATTGATTGAACAGCATTTTCAGTACGCGGAGCATTTGCAGTTACTGGAAGTTATCGCTATCTCGTATCACTATCTGGGCGACTACCAAACCGCGATGGAAATTCACGAGCGCATACTCAAATTGCGTTTTGCCTTAAACCGCAAAAATGGCATTGAGCGCACCTACTATAACCTCGCTTCGGCATATCGAGAGTTAGATCGCCTTGACGATGCGTTTAACGCTTTTTGGCAGGTAAAACAGATTGCCGAAACACGTGTTTGGCCAATCAAAAGGGCCTATGCCGAGTTGGGTATTGGGCAAGTGTTATTGGATCAACAAGAGTATCAAGAAGCGTATATTGCGCTGGTGGAAGCGGAAGATTCGTTTAAAGGTCAAAACCTTAATAAGCCTTATCTGAGCACCTTAATTGCCCTTGCTAAGGCGAGTTTCGCGACGGGGCGCCAAGCATTTGCATTTCAGCTGCTGGTGCTGGCCGAAGAGCTGTCAGAAATTGTCGAAGTGGCAGGCGATCAGGTCGACTTGTATTTGTTACTCGCCAATCGCTACCAAATTGAAGGTGACAAAGACAAAGCCTTGGTGATGCTAAACCGATACGTTGAGCTTCAACATCAGTTCTTTAAAGACGCAAAATCACGGGTGATCAGAGCGCCTAGTCGTATTACGGTTGAGCAGAGTAACAAAGAGCTTGCCCTTGATTTAGCGGAAGCTTACGACGCACATACCGAATTTTCTGCACAAGTGAAACAACAGCAGCACTACATCATAGGGTTAACCTTACTGAGTATTCTGCTTGTGGTGGTGGCCATCGTCCAATGGTTAGCTTATCGCTCGCGCAAGCATCACGATGTTTATGGGCAATTCGAGCGCCCGACTTATGTCGTACCGACACCCACACAAACCAAATACATTTACCACCGTGCCTTTAAGAAAGCGCGCAAATACGAATATCCACTGACGATCGGCTATTTAACTATCAGCAACTGGCCCGACTTAGCCTTTAGTTTCAATAAGCGGGTCATTAGTGAAGTCAATAAAACATTGGCTACTTTGATCAATGAGCATATGGGAGAGTTTGACCAAAGCGGTCAAATTAACGAGGGCGAGTACATTGTGCTTTTCCCACATCAGTCGCGAGGGCAAGCCCAGGCTAAATTTGAAAAGCTAATTGACGCATTAAAAGTGCGGTTTTTTGCCAATTTAGGTGAATTTTCGGTTAATATAAGGTTTTCTTTAGACACGCCTGCGGTACAAGATATTGATCCTTATATCTTCTTATCGCGTTTGAGTGATGTCTCTTAAAAATACAGGATAATTAGTCAGTTTATGTTTTTTGCGTTTATTGTGATTGCCATATTTGTGGCTGTCAGTGTCTATTTTTACTTTCGTAGCGAGCGATTAGTGCAAGATTTAGTGAAGCAAAAGCGCGATACGACTCTGACCCGCAAGAACCATAAACAACTGCTTGATACGGTTGCCAGCATCGCCAATAAGCAGCAAGAATTTTTTACTTTTCGCTATAACAAAGCCGTAGAAGCGGCTGAGCAAAAGTCGCCTTCAATACTCAGTGATCTCAAACGCATGTCGCCTTTAGTCAACAACTATGCCGCGGTGTTTAACGCGTGTGCCGTGGCAAAAGATCAGCTGAAACCCAATGCACAAACACACTTCGAAAGTCACAAACCCGGTTCATACAAAGATTTTTTGACCTTTATTTCAGGTCGTGAAAAGCATGTTGCGCGCATGTGGGCAAGCAATAGCTTAACTGGCTTTATGTCTGTCATGGAAAGTTTATTGAATGAGCAGCAGCAAGCGCTCGCGAAAATTAAACCGGTGAAGAAAGAGCCGACCAGTGATAATGACGATATTGAGTTTCAGAAATTTAGCTAGCTTCTTGAAAAGCGAAAATAAAACCGGCGCTATTTAAGCGCCGTTTTTGATCATTGATATGCTATCAACAGGTACTGTATTAGTTGCGAATATGTATCTCTGGGTCGGTATCAATTTCACCATCCCATGCTATGGTGGCTATTTTTCCATCGCATAGCAAAATAGCCAAACTGCCGTTGCCACTTGAGCGGATAAACGTTAAGTCGTAGCCAAATTGGGTAAGACTACTCGCAGCGAACTTTTGCGCCAGTGTCAATTGCTCCCAAAGCCTTGCTTGAATTTGATCGTGTTGCCTTCGCTCTAACAGCATTTCGCGTTTTGAAACAGCTTGCATCGCTAGCCTCACATTACTATTTAAACTGCAAATAATTATTACGTGACACTATATAACATTGTTTAAAATTTCAACAATTAAATGTTGTGGATTGACAAAAATTTATAACTTTCTACAGGTTAGCGAGGTAAATGGCTTACGTAATTAGGGGGAGAGTCGCTCCACAAGGGTATTCTCTGCCCGTGTTTATTATATAATGCAGAAAAACAACAAGTAGCAGTGAGGGCGTGTATGAGTCAGGTGTTGGATGACTTATTGTCACTTTTAACATTAGAAACGATTGAGCAAGGGATCTATCGGGGGCAAAGCCAAGATTTGGGCTTTAAAGCCTTATTCGGCGGGCAGGTAATGGGGCAGGCGCTATCAGCCGCGCAAGAAACCGTTGATGAGAATCGTCATGTTCATTCATTACACTCATACTTTCTAAGAGCTGGCGACGCCACTAAACCCGTGGTTTATGATGTTGAAGTGCTGCGTGATGGTGGCAGCTTTAGTGCCAGACGTGTTAAAGCCATTCAAAACGGCCAGCCGATTTTCTACATGACGGCTTCGTTCCAGCAGCCAGAGCAAGGGTTTGATCATCAAGATGCCATGCCGAATGTGCCAGGTCCTGAGGGCGTGCCGTCATATCAAGAATTTATCAAAGCTAACCAAGCGGTATTTCCAGCGCATATTCGTAAAATTTTTATGGCGGAAAAGCCAATTGAGTTGCGAGCGGTAGAGCAATACAACTGGGTGTCACCAGAAAAAGTGCCCGCTAAATCGCATATGTGGATCAAAACCAATGGTGATTTACCGGACGATTTACGTGTTCATACTTATATGTTGGCGTATGCGTCAGATTTTCACTTTTTGCCGACTTCTTTGTTTCCACACGGTCAAACTCACTGGGATCAAAAGTTTCAGATAGCGACGATAGATCACACTATGTGGTTCCATCGCCCATTCCGATTTGATGATTGGCTGCTTTATGCGGTTGATAGCCCATCGGCAACGGGTGGTCGCGGCTTAGTGCGGGGGCAAATTTTTAATCGCCAAGGCGAGCTTGTTGCCTCGACGATGCAAGAAGGCGTTATTCGCGCGCGTTAAGCTTACGCTCACCATGAACTAAGTTATTGTCGTTAGCGCCTGTAAAAGGAGGCGCTATTGGGTTACTTGGCGTTGCCAATCATACCCTGTAGGGTGTTGGAAGATGCGCAATCCAAATTCTGGGGCAATGGCGTAGAGGTGATCGAAAATATCCGCTTGTATACCTTCGTAGTTCACCCAATTTTGATCCCTGCTAAAAAGGTACAGTTCCAACGGAATGCCCGTTGGTGTTGGGGCGAGTTGTCGCACCATGCAAGTCATTTGCTGATGCACTTTGGGGTGATTACGCAGGTAAGCGGTGATATAAGCGCGAAACGTGCCTATGTTAGTAAGTTGGCGCTGGTTGCGTTTGTCGCTCCCGGCACTTCCCAATTTTTGCTGGCTTTCGGCCAGCTCCACTTGTTTTTGCGTTAAGTAGTCACCTAACAAGCTAATACTCGTCAGTTGCTCAACTTCTTCCGGTTGATAAAAGCGAACACTGGCGGCATCAATACAAAGCGCGCGTTTGATGCGACGCCCGCCAGAATTGAACATATCGCGCCAATTTTTAAAGGAGCCGCTAATCAAGGCATAAGTGGGGACTGTGGTGACTGTGCGATCAAAGTTTTGAATTTTTACTGTATTGAGGCCTATTTCAAGCACGTCACCATCGGCGCCGTATTGCGGCAGTTCAACCCAGTCACCCGGCGCCACCATTTTGTTCGCGGCAATTTGAATACTGGCGACTAGTCCTTTGATCGTGTCTTGGAAAATCAGCAAGAGTACAGCGGTTAACGCACCTAAACCGCTGAGTAGGAAAATTGGTGACCGATCTATGATGACGGCGACAGATAATATGGTGGCCACCAAATAAATGGCGAGCTTGACCAACTGAATTGTCGCATTCAGTGGCATGTAGCGCGTTTTCGCTTTGGTTTGATAAATCGCCTTAATGACGTCCAGTAAGGCTGACAACACCCGCGCAATTTGAAAAATGACAGCGACACGCGCAATCGCGATTAATATTTTGGCTGTGAGCGACTCTTCCAGCAAGAAAACCGGCGTGAGGGCAATGATCAGGAAAAACGGTACCAGCAAGCTAATTTTGGTAAACACTTGATGAGTAACGAATAAATCATCCCAAGTGTTTTTCGTTTTCTGCACAACTTTCTGAACGAGCACTAAAATGCGGTGCTTTACTATGTAGTGGCTGATACTTGCCAACAGCAATAACAACACAATACCTGAAATGCTGGTGCCGAGTGCCAAATATTGGTTTGGCCAGCCAAGCATTAGTAGCTGTTCAGAAATCCACGCTTGCACGGTTAAACTCCTTTTAAAAGTTACGCTTTGTTACGGTTGTGATTGGGGCTTTGACTGGTGATCAGCCAATTCCATTTCGGCCATGGTTTGGTCTTTATCGCGCCACAGCTGATTGACCCATTGTTGAAAGTTTTGCTTAAACGCTTTGTCGTTAAAATAATCACCAATAATTTCTTCTGGGATATCAATCGTCTCAACATTAACGTGAATGTCGGTAACGTCACCAGAAATAAACTGTTGAAAACTCGGAATGCCATTCGGGTAATAAATCGTCACGTTAACTATCTTGTTTAGATGTTGCCCCATGGCATCAAGGACAAAGGCAATGCCGCCAGCTTTTGGCCTAAGTAAATGTTTAAACGGTGCCTTTTGTTTCTCATGCTTGGCTTGTGTGTAGCGTGTGCCTTCAATAAAGTTCATCACACTAACGGGCTTGTGTTTGAATTTTTCACACGCCTTGCGCGTGGTCTCAATGTCTTTGCCAATTAAATGTGGGTTCTTTTTCAAGAAGGCTTGGCTGTAGCGTTTCATAAATGGAAAGTCTAATGCCCACCAAGCAATGCCGAGAAACGGCACGTAGATCAGCTCTTTTTTTAAGAAAAATTTGAGAAAGGGAATTTTGCCGTTGAGCAGGCGCTGTAATACTAAGATGTCGACCCAGCTTTGGTGATTACTCAGCACTAAGTACCAGTCTTTTTTGTCCAGTTTGTCGAGACCCGTCACTTGATAATTCACTTTGGTGAACAAGTTTTGGATACCCGTGTTGCAAGTCACCCAATTACTCGCCATGCGATCAAGCAAATAACTGAACAGCTTCTGCCAACCTTTGGCTGGTATCAGCGCTTTCAAAAGCGAACTAACAACTACGGGTAACACCCAAAGTAACGTATTGATTGTGTAACACAGCAAGGAAATAAGGCCGATCAAAGGTCGTGGTAGAAAACTCAACATAATAATGAACTTAACTGGTAAACAAGGCTATTTTCAGTGGGTGATAAATAGATTGTAAGGCTTTCAATAGTGTTTGAACATGGTTTTTTCACACGCTGGCAGACCGCTTGGGCGCAACGAAAATGCCATGATTCACGGGCAAGCGCTCAGTGACTTGGGGATAAAATGAGTTTATTCGATTTGCGCACCACATTTGGTCTGAAACCGTTATTTTGCCGTACTGTATGTTCTGAGCAATTAAAAGTGACTAGAGCTAAGTAAATTTTTTGTATAAAAAACAGCAATATTAAGTGAGTTGTCAACTAAGGTGACAAAATAAACACATTTTTAGTCAAGTATTCAAATATACACATTTAATTAACATTTAACTGAGGGAAACACTGGATACTCAATGGTTATGCGATAAACCTATTAAAAATAATATTTTAGTTGATACGAGTGGTAAAAGGTGATTGCTATTTAATCTGTTTTCACGGCATGCTAGGCTGGTTGAAAATAGAGGAGGAGCAATGAACTTTCAACGTGTTGTAATTAAAGTTGGCAGTGCCTTGGTTGCCCCTGATAAACAGGGTTGCAGCGGGCAGTACTTACTGTCTATCGCGCGCTTCATTACCCAATGCCACCAAGCGGGAAAAGAAGTCATTTTGGTATCGTCTGGCAGTGTCGCTGCTGGCCGTGCATTAATACGACATGGCTCACCCAACCCCTCTATCCCCACTAAACAAGCAATGGCAGCGGTTGGCCAAATGAAAATGATGGCGAATTGGCAACGTTTTTTTGATGTGCCCTGCAGTCAGCTGTTGATCACACACGGCGATTTAAAAGATCGTCAGCGCTATATCAATATTAAAAATACCATTCGTATTCTGCTCGCCAACGGTGTGATTCCGATCGTCAATGAAAACGATACGGTGGCTACCGAAGAATTAAAAGTCGGTGATAACGATAACCTAGCCGCACAAGTGGCGCTGGTAAGCGAAGCGGATTGTTTATTGATATTAAGTGATGTCGATGGCTTGTATCGCGAAAACCCCAAAGACAACCCCAATGCTGAAAAGCTGACGGATGTTGCGCAAATCACCTCAGCTATCTATCAAATGGCGTCTGGTACCAGCAATCATATCGCCACAGGCGGCATGCAGACTAAAATTCAAGCGGCTGAGAAGGCCACAGAAAACGGTATTGCCACCTATATTTTAAGTGGTGAAGATGCGCAAGCACTGGAGCAATTTGCCCAAGGGGTTAATGCTGGTACGCACTTTCATGCACAGCAAGCACCGTTCAAAGCGAAAAAGCATTGGCTAAAGCACACACTAAAAAGTACTGGCCGTGTTTTACTGGATGCTGGCGCAATAAAAGCCGTCACCCAGAAGGGCGCTTCTTTATTGCCGTCTGGCATTACGAGTATTGACGGCCGTTTTGCGGCCGGAGACTCGATTGATATTATCGATGTCACCAGTCAGTCGGTTATTGCGAAAGGCATTAGCCAGTACAGCTACCGCGATTTAGCAAAGATTATTGGCCAGAACAGTAATCAAATCGCCACTATTTTAGGTTATTGCCCAAGCAAAGTGGCGGTGCATCGCGATGATATGGTGATTTTACAATCTGCTATCAATAGCGAGATCAATACTGATAGTGAAACCGATAGCAAAACTGTCACCACAGCGAAAACCACTACGCCAGTCGTGAACCAGATAAGTCGTAAGGAAGAGTAATGAATTCAACAGCTTTTGATATGCAGCAAATGGCGCAGCAGGCCAAAGCCGCAAGTAGAGAAGTGGCGCAATTAACCACTACCGAGAAAAACCAACTACTGGCTGATATGGCGCAGGCGATCCGTGCGGCAAGTACCGCCATTATCGCTGAAAATGAAAAAGACTTAGTCGCAGGCCGTGACAAAGGTCTATCTACAGCCATGCTTGACCGATTAACCCTGAACCCTGCGCGTATCGACGATATCGCCGCCGCCATTATGGATATTGTCAATTTACCTGATCCGGTCGGCAATGTTGCCAACATGCAGCTTCGCCCGAATGGTATGCAAGTGGGCAAAATGCGTATTCCGCTGGGCGTCGTGTCGATGATTTATGAATCTCGCCCGAATGTCACAGCAGAATCGGCGGCACTTTGTATTAAGGCCGGTAATGCTGTGGTATTACGCGGTGGCTCAGAGGCGATTCACAGCAACTTGGCGCTGGCGAATTGTTTGCACCAAGTATTGGCGACACATCAGCTGAATCCTTACATGGTATCGGTGATTCCCGATACCAGCCGCGCAGTGATTGAGCAATTATTAAAACAGCGAGAATCTATTGATTTAGTGATCCCTCGCGGTGGTGAAGGCTTGATTCGTTACGTCACCGAAAACAGCCAAATTCCGGTTATTCAGCACTTCAAAGGGGTGTGTCATCAGTATGTGGATGAATTTGCGGATTTAAGCAAGGCGATTGATCTGCTGGTCAACGGTAAAACGCAGCGCCCAAGCGCTTGTAATGCGCTCGAAACTTTACTCGTTCACCAAGCGGTGGCTGCGCAATACTTGCCGCAAGCCGCGAAGGCATTAGCAGAATTTGATGTGAAAATTCACGCCTGTGAGCAATCTCAGTCATATTTTATGAACGCAGAATTGGCAACTGATGAAGACTACCAAGCGGAATATCTAGCACAAGAAATTGCGATTAAAGTGGTGGCTGATTACGATGCCGCTATTGCTCATATTAATCAATACAGCTCAGATCATACCGAAGTGATCGTTAGCCAAGATACCTCACGCTGTCAGCAGTTTATTCGCCAAATTAACGCGTCGGTAGTGATGGCAAATGCGTCATCTCGCTTTTCTGATGGCGGCCAGCTAGGGTTAGGCTCTGAAATTGGTATTTCGACCAGTAAGCTGCACGCTTATGGGCCAATGGGGCTAGAAGCGTTAACAACAGAGAAATTTGTGGTACTAGGGGATGGCCAAGTAAGGCCATAGAGTATACGCCATAAACTATAGTCCATAGGCAATTGTCGAGGGCAAAACTAAGTGGCGCTGAGCACCTCTCACATTTGCCGTGAGCCAATAAAAAAGCTGATATCACGCCAAGCCTAAATGCTTGGGGTAATATCAGCTTTGAGTGATGGCAAGTGTTAGCGTGTGGTGCTATTTACCGGCCGCAGACCAACTAAAGTAGTTGGTATCTTTAAAGTCTTCGCCTTTTAGTTGGGTTAAGGCGTTCATAAACTTACCTTCGATAAACATCACTTTGTATAGCGCTAATAAATCAGCCTTAGTGGTCGCGCGAATGTCACGGATTTGTTCAGCCTTGGAGTTGAAATTGTGTTTTTCTTGCTCCCAGTCTTGAATAAAGTGACCCACTTCAACAAAGATATTTTCAGGCTTTTTGCTAAGTTCATCGGCGACTGAGTTAGCCAGTTGCGCAATGGCTTTTTCGTCAACCTGCTCAAGTGCTTGGTAAAAGCCGAGTTGGAAAGACTCAATGCGCTCTTTCAGTTGCTGCAAGTCGGTATTGTCACTGACAATCATGACCGAAAGCGCAGGGAAGTCGTGAATACTCTCTTCATAGCTTCTCACCACGTAGCCGACTTGTTGATTGGTTCTCAATTCTTTAAACAAGGGCGTTGACGACAAGCGATTGAGCAAGTGCAGCTGCGCAAGTACTTTGGCCGACTTTTCTGGGTAGATGTAAGTATCCACTAGGCCGACACCATCTTGTTTCACCGATACCTTTTTTACTACGGCGCTGCCCTGTTTTACTGAAAAGTCAGATGCCATGTACCAAGGCTGCATATCGCTCTCACCTAACAGTTCGCGCGTTTGCTTGGCAAAATCAATCAGCTTTTCTGGGGCGAAGTTACCGTGGGCATAAATATCGACAAAGTTGTCGCGCAGAATTTGCTGGTGCATCGCTTTGACTTTTTCCAAAGACGCATTGGCCAGTGCCTTGCGCGTTGCCTTGATGGAATATTGATAAGGGCTACGACGTGTTAAATTCATTGCGTGAAAAGACAGCTGATCTGAAATTTTCAGTGCCTGCATACTTTCCAGTGAATCGTTGACTAGCTTGAGTGCTGATTTGAAGTCACGCTCGGTAATTTCGAGCCCTTTGAATTCTTCGATCAGCTGAGTTGCCAACTTAAATTGCTTGCTACTGCGACCAAATAGGCGAAAAACCGTATTGTTCGCATGATTCGCGGCTGGGCTTATCATTACCCCGTTGCGCTGCTGGGCGCGTTGCAGCAAGCGTTGATTTTCTTTAATAAAAATCACGTTAAGCAGTGAAGCACTCACTGCGTTGTCGATGTTTTCCGAGGGCGCTGTTGACGTGAGTGCAACGTTTAGTACACCTTCTTTGCCTTTGTGGTGAGTACTTTGTGAATAAAATACTTGTGCACCGGCTTGGCTGTGTATTTTTCGTGGAGATGAATAATCGCCATCTAAGACAACTTCAACTGCTTCTTCTTGCTCGATAACCTGTGCTGCAGGCAACTTTACCGCAAGAGATGAGTTTTGCCATTTCGCCAACTCTTGCGCGGTAATTGCCGCAACGCGGTAGCCACCTTCTGCGTAAGTTAATTCAGTCTCTACTTTTTCGGTTGGGTTAATATGGTAAATACGTGCGCGTTCTGGGGTCAGCAAATCCGCTAACTCACCGATTTGCTTGGCATCAAATTTCTTGGCGACAAAGTTGTGATCAATTAAATGCTCACTTGGGATATCGAAAATAGGTTGTGCCAGTTGCATAGCCAGTGGCAGCGCTGCGGGCGCGCGATAGTCTTCGTATTGCAGATTGAGCAAGCCTTTTAGCTCATCGAAATGTGCTTGGCTGATGCCCTGAGCTTTGATTTGCGCTAGGTAGCCAAAGGTACTGGCAAGTATTGTGTCTTGCTCGGCTAGGCCTTTATCCGTTAACACAAATTGAACAAAGGCGCTGCCATTGTTACCCCATGCGTTAGGCATAAACATTACACTGCCAAACTGAATTAGCCCTTGCTCTGTTAAGGTGGCCAGCAATGAACCCTCTTCTTGCGAGGCTAATAACTTTTGCAAATAGGCGTTAGCTTGGTTTTGCCACTGTGCCATATTGTTTGGCATGGCAAACTCAACCGCCAATACCGGCACTTTCACCTTACTTTGTACATAAATATGCTGCCCTAAATGCTCAGCCTGATAAGCTGGCAACACAGTTACTGGGCGTTTAACTTTCTTGTTGTTAATGTCAGCAAAGTACTTTTCCGCCAATTTTTTAAGTTGCTTAGGCGTTTGGTTACCCACCAATACCAATTTCATGATATTGGCAGAGTAATAATCCTGATGAAAATTACCTAGCTCGGCTAATAGAGCAGTTTTATCTTTGTTGAGCGTTGCTAAATTACCCACACCTAGTTGCACTCTTGGATGGGCCAAGTTACCGGTGCGCGCTGCAGCGCGTTGCTGAACAAATTGATCTGATTGACGATGGGTTAGCCACTCAGAATTAACCGCGTTGATTTCTTTTTGCACCATGCTTTCGTCAAACAAGGGCTGTTTAATGGCGCTGCTTAATCGGTCGAGCGCTGGCGCAAACTGCTTGCTGTCGATGGAAAATAAATACGTGGTTTGTTGCTGGGCTGTGTAGGCGTTAGTGCGGCCGCCATTCTCGCTGACAAAGGCCATAAATTCATCGGGCGTAGGGTACTTGTCAGAGCCCATAAAAATCATGTGCTCAAGAAAATGCGCCAACCCCTGAAATTGCGCTGGATCTTGGTATTGACCAACACCGACGGATAAGGTCGCTGCTGACTGTTTCAAGTTGGGATCAGATACCGTGATAACTTCCAGTTGATTACCTAAGGTGAAAGTGTGGTATTCACGTGGGTCGTTTGGGCTTTTGTTGACTGTGCCTGCGTAGGCACTAAGTGCTGCGCCAGACAGTACAAGTGCAGTACTGAGCTTACTCAGTTGTTGGGTAAAGGTTTTCATAAAGCACACGCTTCCTTGTTTTCCATGTTGTTATTAGTGAGTGTTGTTACTTGCAGGCCAATAGCCGGAATATTCGATGTTTGCTCTAACTCGTGTCTAATCAATGACGAAGCCTAATATGGCAAACTTAACCTTGAATAGCTGACAATTGGAGTAGGCAAAGATAAAAGGCAACATACTTCACTAATATTTACTACTTACTGTTGTTGAATATCGCTACTGAGGAATTTTCGCGAACACACACCCTATTAAACTCTGGTGAGATTCACAAGTGTTGCATGCTATATTTTAATATAAATCATGAACTTAATTAGAGAGCTAAGTAGTGGGTTAATTGAATACTATTAGCGTAAAGTATGAAACTCCTAGCCTTCTTCTGGTGCTTAATTCATTTGTGTCTTGATGGACTCGCTAGTGAGTTGCAGTGCGGGAAGCAAGGCAAGTAAGGTGATGAACAGTATCAGTGCGATTACACTTAGCCCGAACAGTTCAGCCGATAAATCAGGTATTGTTAAATGCTTAGCTAGTAAAGGCATGACAAGTTTGACAATGAGCAGCGCAAGTGGAATTGAAACACCAAGATGAGCCAGCTTTTTCCCAAATAACTCTTTAAAAATATGCTTGGGTAACGCCCCCAGAGCTAACATGGTACCAAACTTGGCACGGTTCAGTGCAATGAACGCTGCTTGTTGATAGTAGAGATTAAAACTCACAACAATGAGTATAAGTACCGCCAGTAAAAGTGCTAAGTCAAACAGAATAAACTCGATTGCATCTAATTGGTAAAGTTGGTTTTCAAGTGACTCTCTCGCTATTCTGCTGCGCAATGAAATACTGTTTCCTGCCCAATCGTCGATGAGAGGTAAAAACTCATTTTCTACTGAGGCAGGGTAATAAAAAGTGACGATGCGATTTAAAAATTGGCTAGTTTGGCTCAGGTGTTGATATACGAAGGGAATACCTGTTTTATTAATACCAAAATGAGGAAGGTCTTCGACGATGGCGGTGACTGTTAGTTTGCTGCTTTTCATCGCAGAGTTGATGGTAATTTGCCCCCCAAGTAAGTCGCTCAGCACCTGTCTACCTGATAAAAGTTGCAGTGCTGCTGTTTCGTTGAGTACTACGCCATATTTTTCAAGGGGCATACTACCTGCCAGCACATTCGCATTGATCGTTTCAAAATAATTACTGGCGACGTCGATTTTTCTTGCTGTGTAGTTAATAACCTTGTCACTGACCGATGGCTGGTATTTAATTGATTGTGTTGAGGGCGTGACAAAAGGGGCGCCAGACATAGTCACGTTTGCAAACTGATGGACCTCTCCGTCAAGCCAATTTCTGGCGAGGCTTATCGGCTGGTGGCTGGTGAAGGTTACTTCTTTGATTTGTTTGTTAATGTTTAATTGCGTGTAATAAATGATTTGCTGATAAATAACAATAACAGAAAGCGAAATAGCGAATAGTGCAATCGTTTTTTGTAGTACGTCATTGCTATAGCTTAGCAGTGCTTGTTTTTTATTCATGGTCAGTTGAGATGATCGCTCAAACACTTGTCGCTTCGCCAACGATACCAAGGGTAAAACTGCACACAACATCATAAATAGGCTGATTAATAGGCTGCCGAGTAGCCAACTTAACCAGTCTGGGTTGGTGCCCAGTTTCTCTATCAAAAGTGAAAAGTGCGATGATGTTGTCAAAAAGTGAAATAGCGCAACATAAGAAACTGCGCCCGATAAACACACTAAGATAACAACAGGCAATTGTTCTTTAATGAGTTGGCGAGCAAGCAGGGAGAACCTAGCGCCAACAGCAATGCGCACCATAAATTCCTGTTTTCTCTTGATCAACATGTTGGTCACGTGTGAAAGCAGCCCAATGCAACAGAGTACAAGAAAGAAAGTCGAGAGGATAAAGAGTACTTGCCAGCTACTAAATAAGGCATCTTTGGCGTTGGGAGAAAGCTCTACGCCGTTGATTAACCAGTTGTCATGAGGTGCCTCTTGAAAGCTCATGACATCATCATCGCTTTGCCGCTGAAATTGAGCCAATGCCTGCTCTAGTTCGCTAAGTGCCATAGGTTGGTTCAGTCTAGCTATGCCAAAGTAGTGAGGGATACCCGGTAATAAACTTTGGGTTAATCGTTGATTTTTCGCTACTTTCGCAGGAATAGCGCGTTCATCAACAGTAAGCCTAAATGGCATGGTGTCAGCCAATTCACTGTGTTTAAGCCATACAGATGGTGTGAAACTGCCAAGGTCATCCATTGAGGCAGGTAAAATACCTGCAATCCGGTATCGCTTGCCATTTTGCGTAAGTTGTAACACCGCCTCTGTCAGCTTGATATTTGAGAGGTATTGTTCGGCAAATCGCTGTGAGACCAACGCATCATTGCTAGCCAGGTTTGTTACCTTTGCTAGTGCCCCTTCTATAGCCAAAAGCGAGGCAAAATTGTCTGCGTAGTAAACCACAGTTTGGTTCAGTGCTGTGGTGTTATTCAGGTACAAAGTTGTCGTATTAAAAGATAGTGTGGTGACCTCTTCAACTTCCGGCAATTTAGCCACTTGCTCTAAATTGTAGCCTCTTATCGGTGAAAACTCACCGGCTTGGTTTTTTCGACCTATGGTTATTAATTCTGCTGAGCTGCCAACGAATGCTGGACGGTCTTTGAGGAGCTCACTACCAATTTGCAGGATAAAAGTGAACAAGGTATTGAGGAGCGCGAAACACAGTGCTAAAAAAAGTAATTGCCCTTTGAACTTACTTATCGCGGAAAAATATTTATCAAAAGCTGGCATAGATTAGGCAACTACTCGCAAGTTATGACTGGTTGCAATGCGGCCATTCTCAATCGTGATAGACTGTTTACAGGCGGCAGCAATATCTTGATCATGAGTTACCATTAATACCGTTGTGCCACTATTGTTGATATCATTAAGTAGCTCAATAATTAGTTGGCCACTTTCTGTATCTAAGTTACCGGTTGGCTCATCGGCAAGAATCAGATCAGGATTGCTGACGATGGCTCGGGCGATAGCGACACGTTGTTGTTGACCGCCTGACAGTTGTGAAGGGTACTGCTCTGCCTTATCTGTCAAATTGACTTTTTTAAGAGAAGCCAAAGCCAGCGCACGATATTGTGCTGGTTTTATGTCAGGGTTGTATTTTAGTGGTAGGGTGATGTTTTCCACCACGTTCATATCGTTGATCAGATTAAAATTCTGAAATACCCAACCGAGGTGTTTGTTACGCAGTATACTTTGCTGATAAAAAGAAAGTTGGGTGATATCGTGGCCGCTAAGCTCGTAGGTACCCGAGCTTGGCGTATCGAGCAAACCAAGTACGGATAGCAAGGTCGATTTGCCACTGCCTGAGCGTCCCAAAATAGCAACGTAATCGCCTTTGTATACTTCAAAGCTAACGTTATTAATGGCCGGGAGTACGGTATCGCCATGATAGAAACTTTTGCACAATTGGCTGACTTTAATTAACGGTTTGTCCATGTAGCTCCTCTACCACTATTTTCGGCTGGTTGCCCAACTCTTTTGGGGTGCTCATTAATACTGAATCATTGGTGTTAAGCCCGGTAATTACCTGCATTTTGCCATCGGCTATTTTGCCGACTTTCACCTCTGTGGGTTGATAATAGTCAGCGTCAGCCGTTTTTACGTATAGCGAATAGGTCGTATGACTGTGCTTAACCGCTTGCGGCTTGTTGACTACCATACTAATACCTAAATTATCAGTAATTACCTTGCCACTTATTTCCAAGTTTGGACGAGCCATTGCTGGCATATCGTTGCGGGGGATAACGTCAAAAGACACTTGATTGTCATTAACATTGGGTGAAATCCTGCTGATGGTGCCAGTGACGGCTGCACCCTTAATATTTAGTACCACGAGTTGATTTAGCGCTAAATCGGAGGCGTTAACGGCTGCGACACTTAATTCTGCATAAAGTGATTCGGGGTCAGAAATTGCGCCGAGTATTTCGCCAGCATTTAAGTGTGCCCCCAATTCTATACTATCGCTCAGGTGGTTAAATAGCCCTGTAAAGGGAGCGCGAACCACTAAATTGTTGAGCCCTTTCTGTGTGTATTTAAGCGCTTGCTTAGCTTTCTCCAGCTTTAATTTGGCTGAAGCTAAGTGAGCCGTTTTGGCTTCAATAAAAGACTGTAAGTTATCGCTTCTCAACTGCAGGTTTAATTTACCTTGTTCAACTTGCAACTGAGACTTTTTAAAGTCAATGGCTGAAACAATATGCTCGTCAAACAGTTTGCTTTTGGCCTCTAGCTCGATTTCACTAATAGCCAATTGGCCTTTAGTAATAGCAAGCTCATTATTGATAGTGCGTTCCTCCTTGTTTAAGTTTGCTTTGAGCATTTGGAGGTCGGCATCTAGCTCTAGTATTTCGAGCTCTTGCTGTGCTAATTTCTCAACTAATGCTGTGTTGTTGAGGGTCAAAATAGGTTCGCCTTCTGCCAAAATAACCCCGGGTTTTACATGGATTTTCTCAACTAAACCTGGGGTAGCTGCAATGAGTAAGATTTGTCGGTTAGGCTTTAAATAGCCGAATGCTTTAGTACTTACTTCAAGCGTAGTGTGCCTCACAGTGTCAGCGGCAACCTTTTCATCTGCGCCAAATGGCGAAGAGAGGGCGTCAAGCGCAAAATAGCCAATGAAGAGCATTAGGGTAACCCCGCCCAATATTGTTGCGCGCCTGCTTAAACGCGCAGAAAGTGATTCACGTTGAGGAATATCCATATCAGGGCAATAACTCTTAAAGCTGATTAGTAGAAGGTTTGGAAAATAGTGATTGCACTATTGTTTTTCAGGCTGTTTAGCACCTGTTCATGCTTGCCCATAAAATCGGGCATCACACTCAAGATGGTTTGCAATGATTCTGACGGCATATTGAAGTACAATGCAATGTAACGGTCTTCCGCTATTGGGAATTGGGCTTCAACTACTGTTGGTGACAAAACCTTGATTGGTTTATCACTAACATTACCGACAAAACTGATCAATGACTGCTGATCATAAGGCTCTTTTACGTTAAACAGGGTCAACGTTTCTTGTTTACTGATAAATGCTTGATTTACTTTGTCATAGATATACACCTTAGGCATTGGCGGATTTTTATCGCTTCCGGGGTTGATGACTTGCTGGTAAATAGGTGTCATTACGCCTAGGCCAACGACCTGTGCTGAGTTGGCGTAACTTGATGCCGAAAAGAAAGACAAAAATAAGATGAAGATCAATCTAAGCAAAATGTACGTCTCCGTATAAAATGTATGAGCAGGGAAACCCCCTGCAACTTTAACTCATTTGTTAACCAATTTTAAGGTCGCACGTTACACCTACATTTGGATCTGAAGTGCAACAGATTGTTCCAATTTCTGTATCATGACATGCGGCAATTGCGCCAAAGCTCGATAGTGTGAACAGAGCGGCTAATAAAGCAGAAGAAATTTTTTTAACATACATTTTGTGTGTGCTTTTTATGAATCGCACTTTTCATTAAGTGCACGGCTAAACTATTCCATTTGTATTTACATTAAGATAATAACAGTATAATTTTCTTGTAATTTTTATATAATGCTAGAAGAAATAAGGGCTGTAGCCATTTATTAAATAACATTGTGTTGTTGTCTTCTTTATTGTTATCAGGGCAGGTTACCCACCTTTTCTATGGAAAATTCACCTAAACCTATTTATTTGATTGACGACTTCGAGTTTGTACCTGCTCGCTTTTTGCTTATCGACCATCGCCCTGAAAAAGGTGGGCAAGAGAGAAAGTTAGAACCCAAGCAATCTAAAATCCTTGAACTGTTTGCGCAACATCAGGGGGAAATTGTTTCTAGAGAAGTATTGGAGCGAGAGGTTTGGGCTGGCACTATTGTTTCTGAGCAAGCCGTTAATAATAAAATATCAGAGTTAAGAAAGCTGTTTGGGGATAACTACAAAGCCCCCAAATACTTAAAAACCCACCCCCAACTGGGCTATGAGTTAATTGCTCCTATAAGTTTACTTAACGAAGTAAAACCTGAACCTGCTGAGCCAGACCAATATTCTTTAGCGCCCGTATCAACTGAACATTTACCAATAAAATCTAGTTATCACGCCGCTTTTTTTTACCTAATTTGTATTGCGATGGTAGTTGGAGGAGGGTTTTACTTGTACAAGGTGCTTGAAAACACTCACCAACATGAAAAAAAAGCGGTTAGCCTCTCACCTGTGACTGTTGAAAAGGGGCAGGAATTTAGCCTGAATGTTAGGCGTGACGGCCAACTAACCTACAGCTATCGCCCATTGGGAGCGGAAAATTGGCGAATAAAAATTAAATCCGCTGACGGCATGAAAGAGCGTTATATAACAGATGAAAACGAAGATTCAAATTCACCTGTATGGCTTGGTAATACAGATGTTATTTTTTATATAAAAAATATCGGTAATAGCTGTTCCATCTGGCGCGCAGACGATGTGTGGCAAAAAAATGTTCACAAGCGTTTGGCTGGTTGCGGCAATTTAGCCAGCATTACCCCATTGAGCGTTGGTGATAAACAAGAATGGCTTTATTTTTCGAGATTTAACGGCCAGTCTAAGTTTGAGCTGGCACGTTTGAATATTGAAACCCTTAATGCAGAAACGTTAGTCGCTCCACCTAGTGCCAGCTTTGGCGACTATTCGAGCACTATTTCGCCTGATGGTAAAAAGTTAGCTTTCTTACGAGCATCATCCTATTCGCAGGTGGATATTATGGTACTTGAACTAGCCACGGGGGCAATAAAACACATACTCACGGTAACACACAATATATACAGGACAAGTTGGGATAATAGCAGCGAAACTCTTTATTACATTGATCAAGATAATAGATTAGTGGCTCAAAATACCGAGGATGGTGAGATTACTTTATTGGCCAGCCTGCAACAAAAATCACTAGCACCTTACCTTGATTATGATGGTGTTCCCTACATTGTTGAGGGGGATTTTCATGTGGCTGATATTTGGGAAGGCGATGTGTCTACTGAACAATATCAGGAAATAGTCGCTTCCAGTTATCAAGATTACGGTGTTGAGGTGTCAGGTGAAACCACTTTGTTTACCTCTAATCGAAGTGGTTTGCCGCAGATATGGCTTAAAAGCAAAGGTGCTCCAACTCAATTGACTTCATTTAAAAGATACAGTGCGATAAAAGATAAGCACTTAAATACAGATCTAAATGTCCTATTTTTTATTCAGGATAACGAACTTTATCGACTTGGTATCGACTCCCAAAAACTAGTAAAGCTCACACCAGCAGGTTGGCGAGTTGAAAGCCTAGTGTCGGATTGTAAAACAGGAGAGTCGCTTTTTACCGCAAAGTCTAACGGTATATGGAGTTTGTATCGTTTTGATAATGCGGCGCAGCGGCCAATAAAAGTCTTGTCAGATATTTACCAAATAAGTGCTGATTGTGATTTTAATAAATATTATGGCCAGCAATTTACCGGATTAGGCTTGGTTGAAATCAGCTTGTATGATCAGACAACATACAAATTATCGTTTGCCGAATTAGCGAAAATAACCAGCATTGAGTGGCAAGTAAATAATAACCGTCTTTATATTTTGGATAAAAATAAGCTGGTTAGTTTCGACTTGTTAACCAATAAGCTGGTGCTATCGCATGATTTCAGTGATGAGTTTGTGGTACACACATTTGATGTCGATGCAGGACGACAGTATTTTACCGCCAAAAGACAAACAGAAATGGAAATAAAAAAGATAATTTTCAATTAGTTAATTTCAAATTATAAAATGGTGATGTAATTATTATATCGTCGAGATTTGCACTGGGCGAATTGTAATTAAAGTCGTATCCCGTTTATTAATTGACGGGATTGACCATGAAAAAACTTACCCAGTATACAGTTGTTGCATTATTCACCTTATCTTCTGGCTTTTATGCTTGCGCTTTTACTTTTGAAGATACTAAGACCCCAATCATCAATGATGATGTTGATTTAACACCAATTCAGCAAATATGTAGTAAGTTCCCAATGTGTAAAGACAACTAAAAGTAGAGTTTTTACATGTAAGGTTATTTGCAATGGCAGTTAAGAAAAGATCGATAGAACTTTCTGTATGTTTAGTTAAAAGCGAGTATGCAGATCATTTGGACTCACAACTCATCGATACGTCTAAATGTCTAGCTCCTTTTGAGCTAGATATCGGCGACTCAAGTACGTCGTTGTATATTAAAAAAGAGTCAAAGTCGCAACCAGGATGGATAGAATTTTTAGCGTCTGCACCCGGAGTTTCAGCAGAAATGCTCGGAGAATCACTTAGCATTGGTGCAACATTGATTATTCGAGTTAGTGAAAACACATTTATCCTCTCTTTTGGGCAAGGTCACTTTCTACGCAATGACGAAATTATTGTCAGAGAGTTCGGATTAAAAGTGGTCTTAAACTCAATTGTTGCAGACGACATTCGCAGCCTTGATAAGGCTACTGGCGAATTAACTTCGCTAAATGCCAGAACACAAAGTAGTAAAGGAGGTGATATCTATAACCTGCTTATTGATACGGAAATGGACTTTCTTCAGGCTCTTTCAGCAAAAGTTAGAGACGAGTTCACGGATTTATTCGGTGTTAAAATATCTGGTCGAGATGTGCTAAAAATTAGTCCTAAGATAGATATTTTTGATTTAGTTCCTACCCTAACTGCCTGTTACAACCAGTACAAGAAGCCACTGCCGAGTGAATTTACTTGGGTTGATAATATAAAGCGAGTAACGGACAAGCCGCTAATTGCAGATCTTAAAAATGAGCTGGTGGTCTTGTTAAACAGTAGCTCTGCTAAAGATTTAGCATGGTTGGGTGAGCCTGAAGTGGTAGACCATGAGCAGCTACAAGGGTATTCATTTACCGAGAAGAGTAAGGAACTTGATTTATTTCTTAGGCTTGATCATTTGCTAGAGGTACTGGAAAAAAAATCTGGCAGCAAGCCATTCACAATAAAAATACTGGAAAATCAAACTATCTGGGCACGAATGAGTGACGGTCGTGTACTCTATAGCTGGTCTGCATACCGGTGTATTAACACTGAGATAAAGTACAAAGGTAATACTTATCTACTAAGGAGTGGTGAATGGTTTAATCTTGCTTCATCTTACCAACAGGCTGTTGATGATGCGTTAAAACCTATTCCTATCAATAAAATAAAATTACCTGCTTATACGCATAACAGCGAAGGCTTGTATAATAACGATGCAGCTACGCAAATAGGTGGTCATTGCCTTGATGCTAAAAATATAATTCATGGCGGTCGACACAGTAAAATTGAATTTTGTGACTTGCTACAGGTTAAGAGTCATACAAACTTAATTCACGTTAAGCGCTATAGCGGTTCTGCTACTTTAAGCCATCTATTCTATCAGGCTCAAGTTTCTAGTGAGCTGCTAAAAGTCGATGCAGATTTTAGAAAAAAACTCAACGAGAAGTTACCCGCAGAAGCAAAGTTTACTGATGTTTTCGCAACACCAAATACTGACAACTATCATGTAGTGTTTGGCATAGTAACGAAGAAAAACTTGCCGCTAGATTTACCATTTTTCTCAAAGATCACACTGAAAAATGCCCATAGGTCATTGATAGCACTTGGTTACAAAGTGTCGATTACAGTGATCGATATTGAACAGAATATTGATGTAAAGTCTATTGCGCCGATCAAAGCAAAATTATCATAAAGTAATTTCAACTTAATGCGTTAAATTGATAGTTAATGATTTAAGCGTTTTCAGCGAGCTAACGCCTAAGCTAGCTTGATTGAAATATGATCGTCATTGATGGCGTCCATCAAAGGGCTAAGTTCATCTGGTTGCGCATTGAACCAGTAGTCGATATGCGCTGGTTGGATTAGCACAGGCATGCGTTGGTGAATTTCGCCGCATTTTTCGTTGGGGCTAGTGGTTAAGGTA
The DNA here is from genome assembly GCF_003390335.1 of Thalassotalea euphylliae. Classification (NCBI taxonomy): domain Bacteria; kingdom Pseudomonadati; phylum Pseudomonadota; class Gammaproteobacteria; order Alteromonadales; family Colwelliaceae; genus Thalassotalea; species Thalassotalea euphylliae. The sequence goes on along the minus strand of NZ_QUOU01000001.1, from coordinate 4,575,224 downwards.
ACCAACTTGGGGGCGGCAAGGTCATAAAGTATACCCGCCATTAAGAACGGTTGTTTATTGGCGTGCGTGAAGGCATATTTTTCTTTCTTGCCATTCTCGGCTTTCCATTCGTACCAACCTGAACAAGGGACTAAACAACGGCTGTGGCCAAACGCTGCTTTAAATGTTGGCTTAGTGTTGACGGTTTCAGCTTGTGCGTTGATGAGTAGTCGATTTGACCACTCAGGCTGAATACCCCATGTCGCATTGAGTTGTTGAAATTGCCCGCCGGGGCAAATAATGGCGGCAATATCCTCAGAAGGGCGCAAATCAGGGTTGGTTTCAAGGTTAAATTCAATCCCTAACACATCGTTAATAAATTGTGCGATAGGATCGTCAATAATGTTTAATCGGCCACACATAGCTGCTTCTTATCTGCCAAGTTAATGCTAATACTAGCATTTTTATCACGTGACTTAACTGTCAACGCTAACGCGACTGGAATAATCACCAATACGGGATAATTCGCTATTGATTCTTAGCGCTAGATCACTAGAATACCCGCCGGTTTAAATTTCGACGTCTATCGTGCGTGTTCGAATCATTAAATTCTGCCAGAAGGAAGTTAACGGCTTTGAGTCGCTAACATGGTCTAGTCTCCAAGGAACCGCGCCAGGTAATTACATCGTTTAGGAGTGAGAATGTCTCTTAGTTTATTTGCCGATATTATCGGTATGACAGGCACGTTTTTAGTGGTGCTTGCTTTCTTTTTAATTCAGTTAGAAAAACTTAGCCCAAAAGGCATGGCGTATAACTTGTTAAATTTAACTGGTGCCATTTTACTGCTGATCAGCCTGTGTATTAACTTTAATCTGGCGAGCTTTGTGATTGAAATTTTCTGGATCGCAGCGTCATTGGTTGGTATTTACCGTTATTATCAGCGAGAGCCAGCACAGACCAGTTAATGGCTTGTGGCCTTAAAAACCATTAGTTATTTTAAAACGCCGTACTGAGTTACGGCGGTTTTTGTGCCATATGAAACCCATATAATACCAATTGAAATAATTATCTGACCACCTTGATCCAATCGCGAGTACAGAGTTTTTTCACTCTATCAATATCCGAAATGAATGTGTTCCAAGCGACTGAAACCTGCTCTACTATTTCATCAAACCCGCTGAATACACGATTAGATAAGCAGTGCTGGCGTAACCATTGCCACACTTGCTCAATTGGGTTTAGCTCTGGTGAATAGGGTGGCAACTTGATTAGCGTAAGATTAGAAAATGGACTAGCTGTATCCATTGTATGCCACCCCGCACCATCAATGATAACCACCGCATGTCTACCCTGAGGTGTAGCTTTGGATATTTGAGACAAGTGCTCTGTCATCATCGCTTTATTGACGAGCGGCGTAATTAGCGCTTCGGTTTGGCCTGTCGAAGGGCAAACAGCACCAAATAAATAGCCGTAGTCAAACTGCTGTTGTTTAACCGCCCGTGGACGACTTCCTTTTTTCGCCCACGTTCTTGTTACTTGATTTTGCTGGCCAAAACGAGCCTCATCTTGGAACCACACATCAACGTCTTCGGGCTGGACATGCCATGGGGTGTTAAGGATCGTTTCCAGTCGGAAGGTTTTTAAAAACCGCTTGGGCTTGTTCGGATTGCTTAGGATGCTTGGAGCGGCTCGTTATCCAACTAAAGCCGAGCGCATGGAGCAGGTGATAGATATTGCGTAGTGAATAAGTCACATCAAATTCTTGAGCAATGAACTGTTGAATATCTTCCCCAATCAGTCTACCGCCACTGTTTTTTTCTGCATGGGACAACACAAATGCTGACAGCTGATTCAGTTGCGCTTGTGAGAGTTTGGAGGGTCTCCCCTTGTTTACTTTGGATTGCAGCCCTTTAAGCCCTGCCGATAGGTAGCTGTTAACCCATTTATTAACGCTGCCTCGAGCAACACCGAGTAATTGAGCTATTTGCGCTCTATTTTGACCAAGTGAAAAGTGATAAATGGCGAGCAACCTCATTCGGACTCTCGCGTTACTTTCTTGTTGGGCGAGCTTTTTTAATTCTGTTGGGTGATGCATGCTGATCTACTGGTTGAAAAGTCATGGCTATTAGATCACATGTTTATTTCAATTGGTATAACATGAAGTAATAGAAGGATTGGCACAGTAAAGCCGTGCTTTTTATTTTAAATATTAAAGGAATAAAGTGAGAAAAGAGTGGGGTGGCATATGGGACTTGAACCCACGACAACTGGAATCACAATCCAGGGCTCTACCAACTGAGCTAATGCCACCATCAAGGAAATCTAACTCGCCTGTGCGAATCAGTGCGCGGATTCTATATCAGTTTACTGGGCTTTGACAAGCGCCAACTCGTAATTTCTTGCAATACCAGTAAAATTAATACCATTAGTATAAAAATTGATGAAAAAGGCAGCACTATGTCGTTAGATAATTTGTTCGCGCAGCTCGATGGGCATTTGTCGGGTGAGGAAAAGCAGGGGCCGCCCGTAGAGTTATGGAACCCTGAATATTGTGGTGAGATTAACTTACAGATTAAACAAAACGGTGACTGGTTTTATATGGGCACGCCGTTTAAGCGCTTGTCTTTGGTTAAGCTGTTTGCGTCGGTATTAAAAAAGGAAGGCGACGAGTTTTTCTTGGTAACACCGGTTGAGAAAGTAAAAATTCAGGTGGAAGACAGCCCATTTTTAATTACACGTTGGGAGTGGCAAGGTGGCGAGCCACACTCAGACCTACTGCTGGCGACGAATTTGGGCGATGAGTTGGTGTTAAGCGAGCACCACCCACTTCGATTAGATGGCGAGGGTAACATTTACATTACAGTACGCCGCAATTTAGAGGCGAAAGTACATCGCAATGTTTATTATCAATGGGTTGAGGCGGCGCAAGAAGTTGCAACCAATGGCTGCACTAGCCTGTTTATGCACAGCCAAGGGCGAGGATATGAAATAGGGCGTTATTAATACGCCCTATCCTTTACTAATCTGCCAGAGGTTCAGCGTAAGTCTAGATCACTCGAGAGAAGCGCTGCTGGTGGATATGCTGCTTCATATAAGCATCAAAGCTCATGCAGATATTACGTATGAGTAACCTTGCTTTGGCGTGAACCACAATCTCGTGTTCGCGGTTAGTCACTAAGTTGTCTTCAATAAAGGTTTCCAACGAGACCAATTCCTCAGCGAAATAGTCGTCAAACACAATGTCAAAGGTTTGTTCAATCACACGCTTGTCGAGCGACATATTGCACATTAATGAGCGAATGACTTGGCCGCGTAGCACGTCGTCGGTATTAAGCGTTACCCCTTTTTCAACCGCGTGATGGTGCGCGTCGATCATTTGGTAATACTGTTTAAGCTCTTTGTTGTTCTGGCTATAACAGCGGCCAACGGCACTGATTGAAGAAACCCCTAAGCCCAATAAGTCACAATCACCTTGCGTCGTGTAACCTTGGAAGTTGCGATGTAAATTGCCCGTGCGCTGTGCTATCGCTAATTCATCATCGGGTTTGGCAAAGTGATCCATGCCGATAAAATCAAAACCTTGCTGACATAGGGTTTCTATCGCGAGTTGCATGAGTGCGAGTTTTTCGTTGGCATTGGGTAGCCATTCGTCTTTTAGTTTGCGCTGCGCGGCAAAGCGCGATGGCAAATGGGCGTAGCTGAACAGTGAAATACGATCGACGGCCATCTCTTCAACACTGGCTAAGGTGCGACCAAAGGTGTCTAGTGTTTGGTGTGGTAACCCGTAAATCAGGTCAATGTTAATGGATTGAAACCCTACGGCTTTTGCGTGATGGGTAAATTCAGTAATAAATTTGGTTGATTGCTCGCGGTTAATGGCTTTTTGCACTTGCTCATCAATGTCTTGCACGCCAATACTCATGCGATTAAAGCCAAGCGCATAGAGGTGAGCGGCTAAGTCTAGCTCGATTTCACGCGGGTCGACTTCAATACTCATTTCCAACTGCTCGGCGAAGGTAAAGTGTTGCTTGAGCAAGTTAACTAAATGAGTAATTTGTGTTTTCGTGAGAAAGCTTGGCGTACCGCCACCCCAGTGAATTTGTTTGACTTGGTAATCGCTAAACAATGGGGCGCGTTGAATGATTTCTTTGGCAAGGTAATCGAGGTAGATATCCGCTTTGTCGCGATGGCGCGTGACTATTTTGTTACAACCGCAGTAATAACAAAGGCTGTGACAAAATGGAATGTGCACGTAAATGGATAAATCACGCGTATCTGAGCCAGCGACAGCATCAATAAACGCTTGGTCGTTAAATTCGTCGTGAAACTCTAGCGCCGTAGGGTAAGACGTGTATCTTGGCCCACTGGTGTTGTATTTGGCTAAAAGTTTTTTATCGAATAACTGTGCAACTTGCATGATATCTCCTGAATGTTAAGCGCAGTATTTTATCAGAAGACATCATGGCAAAAGTTGATCAAGCGCAAGGCCTGAAAGGAATGGTTAAATGGCTATTCAGCGCACTTAATACACTTGATGGCTGCGGGTTGTACGGCTAAGCGTTTGGGGTTTATTTCTTCACCGCAGGTTTGACAATAGCCATAGTTGCCATTGTTGATCAGGGTAATGGCGTTAGAAAGTTGTTGTATCTCAATTTTTGCTTCAGATTCTAACGCGTTAAGCACTTCATCGTTTTCACGCTCACCCGCTTGCTCTGACCAATCGGCATGGCGACCGTCAGCAAAGTCTTGGTGAATTGAGTCAATACGCTGTTGCAGAGCAACAATGCGCTCAGTGAATTGTTGTTTTAACTGCTCGGGTTGTTGTGATAACTGTTCAGACATTATTCGCTCCTTAGCATGAGCGAATAATCGGTTAGGAAGATTCGCTTATACTAGCTCGTTGCTCGGTTGCTGTTTCATATAGGCTGTCGAGTTCCAATGAAATTTGCTCCGTTAGTTTTGCCTCCGCTTGCATGCGCTCGACATCTTGTTTCATGCGTTGTTGCTTGGGCAATTTTTTACGCTCAGCTAAAATCGCGTGATGTTTTATACTGTCGTATAACTCAACTATAGCAGGAAATTGTGCCGACATAGCGGGCGTCAATTTAAGTGAGTCCATCAATACGGTTAAGCGCCAAGCGCCTTCACCATATTCACATTGCTCTTCTTTCATTGCTTTGACGATGATCAATAAACTGTCGAGCACTTTGCGATCGTGTTTTTGCCACTGCGCTTGGCGCTCTTGCTCAGCTTTGGCTTGGGCTGCGTTTTGCTGTTTTAGTTGCATCAGCAGCTTGCCAGCATAAATGGCAAGGGCAAATATAATGAGTGCACCAATTGCAGCTAATACTAGCCAAGAAGTTGTCGTCATGTCGGCTGGCTCTTAGTCTTTATCTGAGTAGTCTGAAAAATCACTGGTGTCGAGCTTATCCCACAAATCATCATCAGCTAACGACTCAGCTTGCCCTTTGTTTGTACCTGCTTCGTCTTGCTCTTCCAGCTCGCCAGATAAACGTTCGTATTCGTCCATGAGTTCATTGTATAGCTCGACTTCTTCTGCGCTGAGTGCTGCTTCTTGTTCTTGCTTGGCGAGAATCAATTGCAATCGCTCATCGTTTTCAATCGCGGCTAGTTGCTGCGCAACGCTAGGAGCCGAGTCAATCACACGGACACTGGCAATAGGCGGTTTACTTGATTTTGCTTTAGTCGGTTTGGTGTTGGTTACTGCCGTGGCAACAGCGCCCAATTCAATAGGCTTTTTACTGCCAACACGTGGATCTTTGGCAGGCTTGCCCATAGCGCCTGTGTTTTTCTTTTTAGTGCCTTCAAGTTGACGACTACCCGCCGCTTTACCTGTTTTCTTCTTAGGCTTTTTATCGGAAACCACTACTTGATTGTTAGCAGTATCAGTTTTGCGCATACCACTCGAGCCAACGCCTGGCTTTCTTGATTTCTTTTTGCGTGTCATGGGATTTATTGTGAACGGAATGAATGGGGGGTATTTTACGGGAATTCACAGGAGATGGAAAATTTCTCACTGTTTGACTTTGTTACCTGAACCGCTCACTGATGTGTTAATGGCACTGTTAACTTAATGGTTAGTGCGAACATACCGGCCAGTGTTCAATTTCCTTGCGTTTAATTTCAATAGGCCAACAAGAAAAAAGCGATGCATTGCATCGCTTCTGGAGAGTAACTGTGGCTCACGCCATCAATATCTTTTCCGATCCTGAATTGGTGTCCTACCTAATTAGCACAGTCCCTGTTAATTCAATTATATCCTGTCTTATTATGGTCATTTCCGTACGTATTTTGTTTTTCTCGGTCTTCCTGACGCTTTTTGGGCTATCCTTACGAGCCCTCCTGGACTAGTAAACTTATCATCCTGATAATCGAGTAAACCATCCGTGTTTAAAATAAGGTCTTCACCTAGCGAGTAACATTAGGGTGAATGACATCTTGCTTCCTGTGCAAATCTAGTGGTACTAGCGTCCTTTTTCTTAATTTTTGCTTGTTAACTGATGCGCCTTAATCAGCACAGTTAATTTGTAAGCTGATCATTACTTTACCTTGTTAGGTCATAACAGCAAGTTATATTTGCGGTGTTTTTTTAAACATTTTGACTATTTCCAGCTAAGTTCCTGTATTAAAAGTGTAATTAAATTGTAATCGAGTGTGAAAAAATTGAAAAAAATATCGAAAATAGCAAATGTCTTACAAGGTTTTTGGGTTTTGGATTACATTGTGCTGTGTTTTTACGCTAATTTAGGCACCGTTTCGGTGAAAAAACGGTCATAAATTGCAGTTCAACAGAGAGCAACCTCAGATTTTTGGCGAAAATTCACCATTACGCAGTATAAAACAGAGTCGTTTAAATCGATTATTGGGTGAGAAAACGAATGCCATAGTCAAGAACAAAGGCAATGCACAAATAAGGGGCATTGACTCTGGTAAAGGCTCAGTAACGATGCTGTGTTCATTTCGAATGCGCTACTGCGATTAAATGTTAGTTAATTCAATTGGTATAAAGCCTAGTTTGGTGCAAATTAAGCTAACACTAGGCTAGTGAAAACTCAGTGACCTGAGCGTGACGAGCAAATTTTTACTCGCCACTATGACGATGTGCGGAATGCAATAAATGGCGCTATATTCGTTTAAAAGGATTAGGCCAAAATAACGGTTTTGTCGCCATTTAAGCAGATGCGTTGCTCAGCGTGCATTTTTACCGCGTGTGAAAGCGCCGTCGCTTCCAGGTCGTGGCCCATATGCACCATTTGATCTATGGTAAATGTGTGATTAATGGGTTTGACCTCTTGCACGATAATCGGCCCCTCATCTAAATCCGCTGTTACGTAGTGTGCTGTTGCACCAATAACTTTGACGCCACGCGCATGTGCTTGGTGATATGGCCTTGCGCCTTTAAAGCTTGGTAAGAATGAATGGTGAATGTTGATGGCCTTGCCGCGTAACTTATCACATAAATCGTCAGACAAAATTTGCATATATCTTGCCAGTACCAATAGCTCTGCCTGATAGTCATTAAACAAGGCTAGCATTTGTGCTTCTTGCTGCGCTTTCGTTTCCGCGGTAATGGGGAGGTGGTGGAATGGAATGCCGTGCCATTCGCTTAATGCTTGGCAATCGGTGTGATTTGACACAACCGCTACAATATCAATCGGCAGAACACCTGCTTTCCACTTCGTTAGCAGCGAGACTAAACAGTGATCGTCTTTTGAAACGGCAATCACGACTTTCGGCAGTAAATCACGGCTACGCAATTGGTACCGCATATTGAGAGGTTTAGCGAGTGTGTCGATACCTGCTTTGAATTCCTCGATCGGTACTGTCAGTGAACGGTCATCAAAAGCAATGCGAGAAAAGAAAGTATCGCTGTAAGGATCACTATACTGCGCTGTTTCGGTAATAAACGCGCCGTGTTCATACAAGTTTTGGGTGATTTTGGCTAATACCCCTGAGGTATCAGGACATTGCCAAGTGAGAACATAATGGTGATGGGGCTGCATGAACACTTCCTAATTTCAAAAACCGTATCTTGCCAGTAAATTTGCCGACAAGGCTAGTACAAAAACGCATAAGACTGTGTTTACTGAAATATCTTTGAGTTGATCACTAACGGACGATGACCACGACAACCATAGCCTGGCCATCGTTATCGTGCTATAACCTTGTTCGCTGATTTTAACTATTTGAAAAGTTAACACTTTTTTTACAAGTGCGTCAGGTTTAAGGGCGGCACTTAACCCGTTGAAAAAGCAACTTAAAACGTCAAATAGCGATAGCCCAAGTTAACCCTTGAGCAGCTGAGTACGTTAAAAACAAGACCCTGTTAGATAAAAATTACAGTCAGACAGAAACACTGTTAGTAAAAAACACAGTTAGATAGAAAACACAGTCAGATAGAAAACATAGTTGAGATGTATATGTTCGCTAAATTAAAGTTCGCTCATAAAATCAATTTGATCGCTGCACTATTAATTATTGTTGCCTTATCGGTATTAACCGTGCGCAACTACACCGCAGCAAATAAACAGATTCATCACCATTTACAGCAGAGTATTACCGAAATTGCCTCATCGGTCTCTGGTAATATTGCCAATTGGCTTAACGGTAAGCTGGCAATAGTGGAGGCGATTGCTAGCGCAACAAACGCTGAGAGCAGTGTGCCTGAAATGTTTGATATTGCTGTGCAAGCCGATAATGCTGGTGATTTTAAAAATGCCTACATTGCGGTTGAGCAATCGGGCGAATTTATTCTTGATGATCCGAGTATTGTGCTGCCCGATAATTTTGATGCTCGGCAGCGCCCTTGGTATCGCCAAGTTAAACAAGCACGTACGCCTTCTTTTACTGAACCTTATGTGGATGTCACCATCAATCAGTTATTAATTTCTGCGGTGACGCCAATTGAAAAACAAGGTCAATTTATTGGTGTGGCGGGCGGCGATATCTTACTCGACAAAGTGGCTAACATTATTAACAGTATTGAGTTTTTAGGTTTAGGCTATGCCTATTTAGTCACTGAGCAAGGGAAAATATTGAGTCACCCAGATGCTCAGTACATCGACAAAAACATCAGCGACTTATTAGGCTACGATGCGTCGCTTAGCAGCCAATTAATGGATGTTGACGAACGTAATCAAATTATTGCGTTTATGCCAGTGGAGGGGATTTCATCGGTTAACTGGTATTTGGGTGTTGTGCTCGATCAAGACAAAGCCTATGCGCCACTGGCAAGTGCGCGCATGAGTGCCATTGTATTCGGCTTGATCAGCGTGATCGCAACGGTCATTTTACTCAACCTGCTGTTAAGTCGAATGTTAAAACCTGTTCAGCAACTTTCCCATGCCATCAAAGATATTTCCCAAGGGGATGGCGATCTTACCAAGCGCTTAGCGGTGATCAGTCAAGACGAGATCGGCGAGCTTTCCCGAGATTTTAATGACTTTATCGACACGATTCATCAATCCATGAGCCGCGTACACACGGTGGCGACCACGCTCAATAGCCAAATTGATCAAGTGCGTCACAGCGCAGCGACGGGGATATCGATGGCTGAGCAGCAATTAAGCCGAGGTACGAATGTTTCTGCTGCCGTAACTGAATTGAACAGCTCTGCGCAAGAAATCTCTATCAATGCCGCAACAGCGTCATCATTAACCTCAGCCATGCATGATCAATCTCAGGCCGGTGTCGGGGCAATCAGCGATAACATTGTTGCGATGCATACACTCAGCGAAGTGATGGCTGGCTCAAGCGATGACATCACTAAACTTAGCCAAGAAACGCAGAATATCGGCAATATTCTCGATGTGATTAAAGGGGTCAGCGAACAAACCAATTTACTGGCCTTGAATGCTGCTATTGAGGCCGCGCGCGCTGGTGAGGCTGGCCGAGGTTTTGCTGTGGTGGCCGATGAAGTAAGACAGCTAGCGCAGCGCACACAAGTGGCAACCACTGAAATTGAAGTGATGATCGGCAGCTTGCAGCAAGGTTCGTCAGCGGTGGTTGATACCATGGCGGAAAGCCAAACCAATAGTGCCAACAGTGTCGCGTTAGCTAATGTCGCAGGCGATAAAATGCAACAAGTCATTGGTGCGCTTAGTGATGTCGAGCGAGAAAACCACTCGGTAGCAGTCGCGACTGAGCAGCAAGTTAACGTGATCCAAAGTATTGATGAAGATATTTTGCAGTTGATGAATTTAAACGAACAAGGCGTTGATAACTTGCAGCAAACACAGCACGCATGTGATGAATTGCAGCAGGTATTTGATGACTTGAACGGACTTGTGCGCAAATTTAAGGTGTAACGCATTTGGGCGCTGTGAATGCGTTCAATATGGTATTGAGTGAAAGAAATTGGCTCGAAACAAGGTCAATTGCGCTGATTAAAACTAAAAGAGACTGTTTATGATGAAGTTATTTATACCTGTAGTAATTGCCTTGTCAGTGTTGTTTGCGCCAGCCAGTATGGCCGATAGCAAGATGATGAAAACTAAGCCGATCGCCGAGGGCGCTGACTGGGTTAGCCCGTTACTTAATGGCCAAATGGTGCCAGCAGTGGATGCGGTCACCATTAACGGCGACAGCAAACCGTTGAAAGAAGTGCTTGATGGCAAGAAAACTATTTTATTCTTCTACCGCGGTGGTTGGTGCCCGTTCTGTAATACACAAATGGGCCAACTAAAGCAGTTAGAGCCAGAATTGAAAAAAGCAGGTTTTCAGCTGATTGGGGTATCAACCGATGCGCCAGCAGACTTAAAGAAAAGTGTTGAGAAAATGTCACTTGAGTATCAACTGTTGTCTGACTACAACTCAACGATCAGCCAAGCATTTGGTTTAGCGTTTTTCACTTCCAAGAAAACGACAGATCGCTACTTAGCGGCCATGAAGTTGTCTAACCCACTGCAGAAAAACGCTGATGGTGAATCGCGCTTAGTATTACCTGTACCTGCCATCTACGTGATCGACAGCACGGGCTTAGTACAGTTTAGCTATGTAAACCCTAACTTTAGAGTGCGTTTACAGCCGGAAATCTTATTAGCCGCTGCTAAATTGGTGAAGTAAGCTTAGGTTTATAAAACAAGGCTTTTAAAATAAGAGCCTTTACATAAGCGTCACAACGCCTGAGCACTGGGGCTGTGTCGTTTGAAAATTGTAACCAACTAGTCGCTTGTTGGCGGCTAGCTGGTTACAATAGCGCCAATCACAACCACACTCTCGAAAGGAAACAGAGTATGAATAAAGGTTTAGGCGCAGCTTGCGTTGTCGCGAGCACCTTACTGACAGTCAGTGCGTGCAGCAATCAAGCCCCTGTGAACTCCGCAACTTCCACAACCCATTCCTCAGCATCCGCTAGCTCTTCTGCTTCAAATACTGCACAGGTAAATGCCATGCACAATATGGAACGACTTCATCAGCATCAATGGCAGTTGGTTGAACTTGAGGGCAGTGAGGACGTGAGCGGTTACGGTGGTAAGCCGATCAGTTTGCGTTTTGACTCAGCACAGCAACAAATTAGTGGTTTTTCTGGCTGTAATCGTTACTTTGGCGCTTATACTGCGGATCAAACGACGTTGTCTTTGGGTCACTTAGCGATGACTAAGATGTTTTGCCAACAAGGCATGGCATTAGAAGCGAAATTTGCTAAGGCAGTCACGCAAGTCGCCAGTTACGAAGTCGTGGATCAAACGCTAACGTTTATCGATCAGCAAGGTACTGCGGTCGCGCGCTTTAAAAAAGACTAGCACAGCGACCTCGCGACTCTGCTTATCCCCATTGCATTAATCGAATGGGTATAAACACCATGTTTTAGCCGAACCGTACGTTCGGCTTTTTTATCAGTGCAATTCACTCGTTTCAATAGGCCGAGTTGCGCCCATTCGAATGCGCATGGTAAATTAGCGTTACAACTTGTATATACAATTAGATGCCATGACCAATAGTTACTCACTCGTACAAGGCAGCACGCCACTGCTTATTAGCATGCCACACAACGGCCAAGCGTTACCTGACGACATTGCCGCTAACATGACCAAAGCCGGGTTAGCTGTTCGGGATACCGACTGGTTTTTAGATGTGCTTTACGATTTTGCGAGCGAGCTTGGTGCGAGCATTATTGCCCCTAAGTACAATCGTTATGTCATTGACCTAAATCGCGATCCCAACGGCGTCAATCTTTATCCTGGCGCGAACAGCACTGAGCTTTGCCCAACGACGGCCTTTGATTTATCACCTATTTATCTTGAGGGTAAAGCCCCAGACGAAGCAGAAGTCAAAAACCGCGTCGTGAATTATTGGCAACCCTATCACCAAGCACTGGCGGGGGAGTTAGCTGCAATTAAGCAGAAGTTTGGCGCGGCGGTGCTACTGGAAGCCCATTCGATTTTGTCTCACGTGCCACGTTTTTTTGAAGGTCGCTTACCTGATTTTAACTTTGGCAGTGCTGATGGCCAGAGCTGCTCGCCTGCACTGACTAAACGTGTCGAAGCACTGGAGTTTGCCCCTTATAGCAAAGTCACTAACGGGCGCTTTAAAGGCGGTTACATTACCCGCGCGTATGGCGAGCCTGAGCAGAATATTCACGCGCTGCAACTAGAGCTATCGCAAATCACGTATATGGACGAAGCAAGTTTGAGCTATTGTGAGCAGCGTGCAGCAGCAGTTAAACCTAAGCTAAAAGCACTCGTTGAAACCTTAATTGGTTTTGGCGCTGAGCTTAGCGCTCATCAGCCACAATAACAGGGATATTGAGATGAAATTATTTGCGAAACAACTACTGACGGTTGATGGTTGGCGATTCAATCAATTAGTGACTATCGAAGCGGGTATCATCACTGACATTTGTGAGACGCATGGTGATATGACTGAAAATGATGCCGACATGGTCAAAGGCATTGTGATACCGGGCATGGTGAATTGTCACTCCCACGCATTTCAGCGCGCATTTGCCGGTTTTAGTGAGCAGGGCAGTGAGGGCAAAGACAGCTTTTGGACATGGCGCCGTATCATGTACCAATTTCTTGAGCAACTCACGGTGGCTGATGCCCAGTTAATTGCGCAGCAGCTTTACATCGAAATGCTCAAGCAAGGTTATACCCGTGTAGCCGAGTTTCACTATCTGCATCACGATCAGCAAGGTCAGCAACACGAATCGCCAGCGGCCATGGCGGAAGCCATTTTTAAAGCGGCTAATACCAGTGGTATTGGCTTAACCATGTTACCTGTATTGTATCGCTTTAGCGGCTTTGGCCCGCAAGCAGCGAATGACGGGCAAAAACGTTTTATTCATTCGGTCGCTGATTTCAATTGTTTGGTGGATGATTGTTTTACACTGGCTGAGCACTACGGCAATAGCAATGTCGGTATCGCGCCCCACTCACTGCGTGCCGTTGATAAACCCTCGCTGGTTGAGGCCGTTGCGCATGTACGCGCCAAAGACGCCAATGCACCGATCCACATTCACATTGCTGAGCAGCAAAAGGAAGTGAATGACTGTATCGCCCATTACGGTCAGCGTCCTGTCGAGTGGCTTTTAGACAATATGACGCTCGATCAACATTGGTGCTTAATTCACGCAACCCATATTGACGAGCAAGAGCGACGTGGCATTGTTGCTAGCGGCGCCATAGCCGGTATTTGCCCGACGACTGAAGCTAATTTAGGTGACGGTATTTTTCCCACTGCCGAATTTGTTGGCGAGCAAGGGAAATGGGCGATTGGCTCAGATAGTCATATTTCAGTAAACCCAGTGGAAGAGTTACGTTGGCTGGAGTATGCACAGCGCTTAACTAAACAGCAACGCGCTATTCTCGCCACTGATGAGACGCCATCGGTTGGTCAGTACTTATGGCAAAGTGCCGCGCAGGGTGGTGCCCAAAGCACGTCATCGAATACTGGCGCGATAGCCATTGGCAAGCAAGCTGACTTATTGGTGTTAGATGATGCTAAGCTTTCGGTATATGCCAGTGGCCAACAGTATTGTTTAGACAGCCTAGTGTTTGCTTCTTCCAGCCCTGCTATTGCTGATGTGATGGTCAATGGTAAGTGGGTGGTCACTAATGGCGAACATGCGGCAGCACAAGAAACTCATGAAAAATTTAGTGCACTCTTGTCTCGGTTGAGTGGCTAGGTTAAGTGGTTAGGTTAAGTGGTACTGCTCAGTAGTTCAAAGTCAGTAGTGCAAATAACGAGTTCAGATAAACAGCTGGCTACGGCATTAAACTAGCGCAGTCTCTCAATCTAAAGGGTTTAATACATTTGAAATCAGCGTCTCAAGCCACTAAAGCTATTCAGGCCGATAAAGCCAGCCAAATCAGTAAAACCCAGCTGGTGATCTGCAATGAGCAGCAAACGACCCGCCTTGTTTGTGACAAGGCATCAAGTGCTGTCTCTGTCAAAGTATTGGGCGATATGGTTGCCAGTGAGCAAGCATTACAGATCATGCTGAGCTTTTTTGACCAAGGAAACTGGCAACAGCGATCACTGGCGGTGGTAATGCGCACGCCGGGCGATGACAAGGCGTTAGTCTTGGGCTATTTGATCAGCCAAGGGGTTATCAACGCACTTACGGATGTGCAAACCTTATCACTTAGCGAAGAGAACCTAGTCGAGGTGAAGCTGGCAGCGCATGTCGTGGTAGACTGGCAGCGCTTTAGCCGTGTGTTTGCCAGTCAATCGGGCTGTGGCGTTTGTGGCCAAAGCCAGTTAAAACAACTGGCACTGCGCTACGAGCCGCAAAAGGCTCCGAGCCAATGGCTGATGCCTGCTCAGCTGTTAACTCTGCCTGCATTGCTGCGCGATAGCCAAGATTTGTTCGCCCAAACGGGGGGCAGTCACGGCGCCGGATTGTGGCTTGCCGATGAGCAAAATAATAAGCTTGCTTTTACGGCTGAGGATGTTGGCCGCCATAACGCCGTTGATAAGGTGCTAGGCGGCGCTTACCAACAGCAAGTTGGTCTGAGGAAGAGTGTCTTGGTACTAAGCGGCAGGATCAGCTTTGAATTAGTGCAAAAAGCCGTTGCAGCAAAGATCCCTGCCATTGTTGCCGTTGGCGCCCCTTCAGATCTTGCGATTGCCACTGCGCAGCAATTTAATATTGCCTTGATCGGTTTTACCAGGGCTAAACAAGCGAATGTGTACTGTGGGCAAGGGCAGTTGCGCATTGAACATCCGTCGCTGATTGAACGCCCCTTGTCTGCGGATAAATAATGGTGTCGGATAAAAGCCCATACAAAAAATATTCAGGCAGCGCTGGTGGTTGGGGAGCACTTGCGAGCACCGCAAAACACTTACTGCGCAGTGACAACGTCGCCAAGAACATTAAGAACTTGTTAAAAACCAACCAAGACCACGGCTTTGATTGCCCGGGTTGTGCTTGGGGGGAGAAAGACGAACCGGGGCGTTTTCGCTTCTGTGAAAATGGTGCTAAAGCGGTTAATTGGGAGGCGACAGGCAAGCGCGTTACAGCTCAGTTCTTTGCTGAACACTCGGTAGCTTGGCTTGCTAAACAAAGTGATTATTTTCTTGAGCAGCAAGGCCGCTTGGCAGAGCCCGTAAGTTATGACGCTGCGTCAGGCCATTACCAAGCGAGCAGCTGGTCACAGGCGTTTACCTTAATTGCTGAGCAGCTCAATCAGTTAGACAGCCCTAATCAAGCGGAATTCTATACTTCTGGCCGCACCAGCAACGAAGCGGCTTTTTTATACCAGCTATTTGTACGTGCTTTTGGTACTAACAATTTTCCTGACTGCTCTAATATGTGCCACGAAGCCAGTGGGGTTGCGCTTAAACAAGCGATTGGTGTCGGTAAAGGCACAGTAACGCTCACCGACTTTGAACATGCCGATGCCATTTTTGTCTTTGGTCAAAACCCCGGGACGAATCATCCGCGTATGCTCGATACCTTGAGTCAGGCGTCTAGGCGTGGCGCAAATATTGTCAGCTTTAATCCGTTAAAAGAGCGTGGCTTAGAGCGCTTTACCAACCCGCAATCTGCCAGCGAAATGCTCTCTGGCGGCGCGACACAGATATCCAGCCATTATTTTCAACCGAATTTAGGCGGTGATATGGCGGCGGTACGCGGCATGGTGAAAGTGCTCGCAGCGCGTCATAAAAAAGCTATGGCAAAAGGCGATACGGTCTTTGATAATCATTTTATTGCCGAGCACACGACAGGGTTGGAAAGCTATTTAACAGCAGTTGAGGCAACGGCGTGGCAGCAGATTGAGCAGCAGTCAGGGCTCAGTCAAGCGCAAATTGAGCAAGCGGCCACCTTGTATCAGCAAGCCGATAACGTCATTTTCACTTGGGCAATGGGGATAACGCAACACCAGCATTCGGTGGCGACCATCCAAGAGATGACTAACTTACAATTGCTGTTCGGCCAAGTGGGCAAACGCGGTGCAGGTTTATGTCCGGTGCGCGGCCATTCAAACGTGCAGGGCGACCGGACTATGGGGATTAATGAAAAGCCGGATGCTGCTTTTTTAGATAAACTCGCTGAGGTATTTGATTTTGCGCCGCCACGTGAGCACGGTCACAATACTGTGCAAGCGATTGAAGCCATGCTGGCGGGAAGCAGCAAGGTATTTATTGGCTTAGGCGGTAATTTTGTCGCGGCAACGCCAGATACCGCGCTGAGTAAGCAAGCAATGGGCAATTGCCAGCTCACCGTGCATATTGCCACTAAGCTGAATCGCACCCACGTCACCCCAGGTAAACGCTCGTTAATTTTACCTTGTCTTGGTCGTACCGATATCGATCAGCAGCTCGCAGGGCCACAACAGGTGACGGTTGAAGACTCATTTTCTATGGTGCACGCCTCTGCGGGTGTTGTTGCCAGTGATATTGGCGAAATGCGCTCTGAGCCAGCGATTATCGCAGGTATGGCTGAAGCGACGTTAGGTAATTCACCCGTTAACTGGCAGGCGTTGATTGCTGATTACAGCAGAATTCGCCAGTTGATCAGCCAAGTGATCCCCGGCTTTGGGGATATGAATCAACGCTTAAATGCGCCAGGTGGCTTCTATTTAGGTAACCACGCCGCGCAGCGTATTTGGCAAACACCATCGCAACAAGCGCACTTTCACGCCCATGAGTTACCGCAAAGCATCGTGCCTGCCTCGATAAGAGCCTTGTCCAGCGATAAAGTGTTTACGTTGCAAACGCTTAGATCTCACGATCAGTACAACACCACTGTTTACGGCTTTGACGACAGATACCGTGGCATTAGCGGTGAGCGCGACATACTCTTGATGAACCCCGACGATATCGCCGCGTTAGGGCTATCGGCGGGTGCGAAAGTGGATATTGAATCGCTTTGGGGCGACGATATTAAACGCCAAGTACTCGGTTTTAAACTGATACCTTACGATATGCCTGCGGGTAATACGGCGGCATACTTTCCAGAGGCGAATGCTTTGGTGCCACTTGCCAGTGTCGGGCACCAGAGTTTTACACCGACGTCAAAGTCGATTGCCATTGTGGTGAGGCCGCATAAACCTGAGTTAAAAGAAGCTCGTATACTTTGAGATAGTTTGGCACACCAAGGCTTGGTTGTTGGCGTGCAGCTTGCCGTCGCGTTTGCCTGCGCAGTTTTCGCGGTAATAAGCTTTAATGGCACGTCGAGAACTGGTGATTTCTTTGACGTACTTTACCTCACTGGGGCGAAATTGATTGAATTTAGGCTCCAAGTCTTTGTAAACCCGATCAGCTTTGAGGCGCGCTTTCGTGTCGGTGGCGTCTGAAAACACCTCCAGTACAGTTTCTTTTTGTTGTTCGTACCAACTGGTCACTGCTGGCTGCGGGTAAAAGTGCAGAAAAACAGCGGCGAAAACGATTAAGATCAATATATTTTTCATGGCTTATCATATAATGGTGCAGTGGCGGTAGCATAATCAAAATTCTGCAAAGAATACATTCTAATCAGCGATTACTTTTGCAGCTAGCGCAAAACAAAATTCAATCATCCCAGGGGGCTAGGGTTTAGAGTGAGTGACGAAAGTAAAAAATCGGGCGTTCAATCCGTAATTCCTGTTAAAAACGTAGAAATTCATCAACCTAAAGGCGGTACGCAAGAGCAGTACAAGCCGCGCGACCAAATATACGTACGCAAGGTCACGGGTTTTTTCCAACAATTGCGCCAGAAGATGAATTTTGTCTTCTTGTTCATGTTTGCGGCTATCCCGTGGGTGCATTTTAACGGCCAACAAGCGGTGTTATTCGATATTGGTGAGCAGCGTTTCAATATTTGGGGCCTAACCTTGTGGCCACAAGATTTAACCTTACTGGCTTGGCTGTTTATTCTTAGCGCTTTCCTGTTGTTTTTTGTGACCACGTTTTTAGGGCGAGTATGGTGTGGTTACATGTGTCCGCAAACGGTGTGGACATTCATTTTTATTTGGTTTGAAGAGAAAATCGAAGGCAGTGCCAACCAGCGGAAAAAACTCGATGCGCAAAAAATGGACGCCACCAAGTTGCGTAAAAAGGCACTAAAACACTTCTGCTGGCTGTTTTTCTCTGTGCTCACCGCGCTCACCTTCGTGGGTTATTTCACCCCTATTCGCGATCTTTTCGTCGATTTCTTTACCCTTGAAGCTTCGCTCATGGCAACGGGTGTGGTGTGGTTCTTCGCGTTTTGTACCTATGGCAATGCCGGTTGGATGCGTGAAATCATGTGTTTACACATGTGCCCATATGCGCGTTTTCAGTCAGCCATGTTCGACAAAGACACACTGACTGTGTCTTATGACGACAAGCGCGGTGAAAATCGCGGTGCGCGCGGTCGCAAGCAAGATCCCAAAGCCTTGGGTTTAGGTGACTGTATCGACTGTAATTTATGTGTACAGGTGTGCCCAACCGGCATTGATATTCGCAATGGCCTGCAATACGAGTGCATTAACTGTGGGGCTTGTGTTGATGCTTGTAACGGCGTGATGGAGCGGATGAAGTACGAGCCGGGTTTAATTCGCTACACCACAGAGCACGAGCTGGAAGGCAAGAAAGTGCATATCGTCCGTGGTAAGTTGATTGGCTACGCCACCTTATTAGTGATCATGACTTCGCTATTGGGTTATGAAATAGCGACACGTGTGCCTGTTTCAATGGATATTATTCGCGATCGCAACGAATTGGCTCGTGAGAATTTTAACGGCGAAGTGGAAAATGTTTACACACTGAAAATTCTGAACAAATCGCAGCAAGACAACACATATCGCTTATCGGTTGAAGGTATCGACGGGGCAAAATGGATTGGCGACAACGAGGTATTTGTTGAGGCGGCTTCGGTATATACTCTGCCCATTAGTATTGCCGTAGACCCTTACGAGTTAAAAGATTATATGACTGATATTACCTTTGTTGTTGAACTTGCCGAGCAAGATAGCGGTGTGCGATTAACGCATGATAGCCGCTTCTTTAAGAAGCGCTAATGGCTGTATTTGATTTTTCATCGCTGTCGCCAGATTTAATTTTAGATGGTTTAGACAGCGTTGGCGTATATGCCGAATCGGGCTTGTTGGCGCTTAATAGCTACGAGAATCGCGTCTATCAATTCCAAGATGATCATGGCGAGCGCTGGGTGACTAAGTTTTATCGGCCACAGCGCTGGCAACTGGCACAAATTCAAGAAGAGCACGACTTTGCCGTAGAGCTAGCCGAGCAAGAAATTCCGGTGATTGCGCCTGTGGTGCGCGATGGCAAAAGTTTGTTTGAGCACCAAGGCTACCACTTTGCGCTGTACCCATGCCGAGGTGGTCGCATTTTTGAAGTTGATAACCTCGACCAGTTAGAGTGGATGGGGCGTTTTGTCGGTCGTATTCACGCCATTGGTGCCAAGCAAGCATTTACCCATCGGCCATCGTTTAACACGGACGAGTTTTTATTGGCCGCGCGCGAGACCATTGCCACGAGTGGCTTTGTGCCTGCGCATATTGAAACGGCTTTTTTTACCGTACTCGATCAAGTAATTCAGCTGGCGTTAAGCCAGTATCAACCACACTCAACGATACGCTTACATGGCGACTGTCACGCAGGGAATATTTTGTGGCGTGACGAGCAAGGGCCACATTTTGTCGATTTAGATGATTGCCGACAAGGGCCAGCGATCCAAGACTTGTGGATGATGCTCTCTGGGGACAGATCGCAACAATTGTTACAATTAGATACCATGTTAAGCGGTTACGAAGAGTTCTTTTCATTTGATGCGCGCGAGCTTGTCTTGATAGAATCTTTGCGTACAATGCGATTAGTCAATTACATTGCTTGGCTAAGTAAACGTTGGCAAGACCCAGCGTTTCCGCGTAATTTCCCGTGGTTTAATACCGATAAATACTGGGAACAACAGGTGTTAGTGTTGAAAGAACAACACGCCGCATTAACGCAGGCACCGCTAAGCTTATTACCGTAAAGGAACAAAGATGAAGAAAATTTTTGCTAGTTTGTTAATGGTTATGCTTTTGCCATTTGCCGCACAAGCCGCGAATTATCAAGAAGGTAACCAGTACACTAAAGTGAGCGATCAGGTATCGAAAAAGCCAGAAGTTCGCGAGTACTTTTCTTTTTACTGCCCACATTGTTTGCGCTTTGAACCTTTCTTTGCCAATGTGAAAAAGAACTTACCAGAGGGGGTAAGCTTCGAGCGTAACCATGTTGATTTCTTGCGTTTTACTACCCCGGAAATTCAATTTATGGTGACTAAAGCGCTAGCAACGGCACAACAATTAAAAGTTGAAGACAAAATCGCCGCGGCGATTTTTAATTACATTCAAGTGCAACGCGGCGCGATCACTGAAGCCAAAGATATTCGTAATATCTTTGTGTTAAACGGTGTTGATGGTGAGGCATTCGACAAAGCATTCAAGAGCTTTTCAGTAAATAGCAAAGCGAAGTTGATGAAGAAAATGCAAAACGACTTAGTGAAAAAACGCGCGTTAACGGGTGTGCCAACAGTTGTTGTAAACGGTAAATACCGCATCAATGCCGACAAGTTAGACCGCAATAACTTCGAGCAAGACTACATCAATATTGTGAAGTACTTGTCTACGCTAGAAGGCTAGTATTACTGCTGAGTGCTCTAGACCGATATAAGCACGAAAAATTAGAGAAAAGCTTAGCCTTGGCTAAGCTTTTTTTTCGCCTGTAATTTGCGTTTGTGTTGAATGTAGAGCATTACCATTAGCCCTAAGGCTAACCCAGTTAATACTAAGGTTAATTGCTGCTGAGTGCCTGCGGCCAATTGCATGCCAGCGCCCGCCAACGAGAAAATCACCATCTGAGGTACAAAGCCGAGTGCAGAGCCGGCTACGTATGGGGCAAAGGGGATGTTGGTTGCGCCTGCAACAATATTGGTCATAAAGTTACTGCCCAAGGGTAAAATGCGAATAGTAAGTGCCTTGGTAAAGGTGCTGCTGGCAAGAAAGCCGTGTATGACTTTCGTTTTATCGGGAAAGCGCTGATATACCCAGTTGCCCAAGCAATAACGGCACGCAATAAAAGTTAACATACAACCTGAGATAGTGGCTGCCGTCGCGATTAAAAAACCAAGCTTAGCGCCATAAAGTGTGCCTGCCGATAGTGCGGCAATTTGTCGTGGCAAACCAACGGCTGTGGCTAAGCTAAGTATTAGGTAGCAAAGTAAAAAACCTCGCAAGCTGTGAGTTAACCAAGGTATTTCGCTAATAGATAAGGCTAGTGAGTCAATGGGTTTACTGCTGAGAACTTTGTTTGGCAAGCGCGCTATTATATATCAAGGAGTAATGTTGCAAAGGGATAATCCTGTGTCGAGCGCTGATTCCTTCAATTGGTTACCACGCTAAATTAACCCCTTCAACAGCTTGGCTTTTGCTTGTTCAAACTCGTCGTCGGTTAAGAAGTTTTGCTTTTTGAGGTTCACCAGCTTTTCTAATGCGCTAATAATTTGAGCGTCAGTTTGTCCTGTTACCACCTTGTTTTCTGATGATATTGTTTGGGAAGTTGACGGGCTGATCTGCTCAGCCATCTCAATTTGTGTAGCTAACTCACTTTCTTGGTGGTTCTTGGGGTTTACGACTTCACGCGCCGTGGTATCGAGTTCAGCCTCGTCAAAGTGCTCTGATGCCGCCGTGGCTTGGTTCGCAGGGGCTGGTGTGAATCGAGCCATTGTCACTTTTATTGGTCTATCTTTATCCAATTCACTTGGTTCATTGTTGAAGTCTCTGACTTCTGTGGTTTCTGGCGCAATAATCGCTGAGAGGCGCCATGCCCAGTTAATCGCATCTGCTACTGCCACTTGATAGCTCGCTTTTGAGATTCGATTGTCGCCCTTGCGCAGGTAAAGCGTGATGGGGGATTCTGTTGAGCCCTTGTCGAGAATGACAAGCTGAATATGACGCAATTTGTCCGGTATCATTTTTTCTCTTTTTTCGACATTACACGCTTCACGCATAATCGTCGCTTGCTTGTTGGTCATCCCCTGATCACAAGAAAATTCAACAATATCTAGCCCGTTTAACCGCAATTGAATGGCTTTCACATCAACGCTAGCAATATTGCGTTTGGGGGTTGATTGATGACGATAAAACAGTTGAATAATCTTGTCTTTGCCTGCCAATTCAATGTGGCTGTATTGCTGTGCATAAAATGTCGTTGCAGAATGTTTGCGGTAACGTATCTTCGAAAAACTCTGCCATAAAATCCAACTGATCAGGGTGATTGCGAAGACGAGTAATACATACTGATTAATACGATTATCACTGTAATCTGTTTGTTCATAGGATATGGTTTCACCCTCAATGGCAACGTTTCTGACGTGGTAGAGTTTGTTGGCATTGGGCTGATAAATCAGCATCTCTCCTTGACCATCATTGAGCAACATTGCACTTTCCGGTGATGAGGAGATGGGAAACAAGGGAGAGAGTTCGCGGCTAAAACCACTACTGCTCGGAGCCAAATTGGCAAGGTATGTTTCTCCTTGATACTTGGCTATAGTGATCGCCTGTCCGGTTAGGTAACTAAAGTTATCACCGCGATAGTGAAGTAGCTGCGGGGTGCTGGCGTAGGTGCTCTCTAGTTGTATAAGTGGTTTGGATTGCTCCGTAAGCTGGCGATAATCTGACAGTGATGAAATTTGCCTTTGCGACTTTACGATATGATCAATCCACAATGTATCACTGGTTTTTCGTCGCCAAATAAAGTGTTGAAGGTGCTGTAGGTTATAGTAGATGAGCTCGTCTGCCCGTGATGTATCAGCGATAAATGGGTTAGATTGCGGCACGGTATAAGGGTTTAAACCGAACTTGTCAGGATTGATCCGCAAAATCGCGCCAGAATACAAAGGAATGTGGTTGTAACCCTCAAGTTGACTTACGCCAATGTACAGGTGTCCAAAATTCTCATGCCAGACTTTGTGAAAAGGGTTAAAGGCCAGCTGCACTTTGACTGCCGCCTCGGCAGGTCTCTCATTATGATTGGTGGCTTGCGCTGGCAGCCCGATGCGCATTACTTCCCGCTGGCTACCCGTGTCCAGATTCATGGCTTCATCTAATCGCCATTCGGATATCAAGATATCGCGGGTAATTGGCTGGTTGACTTGTTTGTCTGTGATCCGTCGATATATGCGCTTATCATCGATGTGCTGCAGGTGAGCTGTGTATAAGGTGTGATAACCTGACTGCTCGCGTACACTGAAATTGGGGTGCAATGTGATGGCAACTAAATGGGAGAGCTTCGAGTTAATTGCACTGCCGCCAAAAATGGTGGTGAGTGAATAGGGGGTAACGTTATCGTCGAGGAGGTAGAGCTCACCAGTACGAGCTGCAAGCAAAAACTTGGTCGAATGCTTTTGCACTGGTGTAATGGCGATAATGTGATCTGGTATCGGCTGTGATAATTTCAGCTCTTCTAGTGCTAACTGATAGGCGTAGCTGAACTTAACTGTGAGTGCGTAAGCGAATAGTAGTGCGCAAAAGCGTATTGGTTTCATAGCTGGGTACGACAGTGATGTGTCCTTGAATTTTGTACCTAAAAGCCAACATCCAACTGGCCGTTTAATATATTTATTGTCTTTGCTAAATGCTTTTTACACACCAAGCCTAGTTATTTAATTTTAGTTATCTAATTGTCGTTGTTTAGTTGTTATTATCTAATTATTGAAACTCTTGGTTATCATCGTATTTAAAAGACTAAAATGCAATGCCATTTGTCGATTATTTCTTCAATACATGAATGTGAGTGGCGGTAATTTGCTGTGTTTTTTGCGTGTCATTGGCGTAGGTTAATCGTCCTTCAATTACTAGGCTATCTCCGCGCTTGGCTTGTTGCCCTAGCTTAGTGGCGGTTTGCCCCCAAACTTGCACAGGGCGAGTAATTTGATGGTCGACCAACTGCTGTTTTTGTTCGCTAAACGCTTGGTAGGCAATGTGGACATCAATATGGGCTAATGCTTGTCCGCGTTCACTGGTGACGAGCTCGACATCGGATACTAATTCCGCACTGCACATCACCTGATTGATATTAGGGGTAAACCCCTTGGCAAAATGCTCGACATTGGTGGCATGAACAATCGCCGCTTGGTTAATCGTGTTGGTGGCCAAATAGCCGCTAACCAGCAGTAGGTCGCCTTTGTTAGCATGAGCAATTGCCGTTTCAACGGCACTACCGACGACCTTGATTTGGTGGTAACTGGTCCACTCTTTGGTTTGCTTTTGTTTGTCTTGCCATCGGTAAGTGGTGGCGAGCGTTAGCTCGGTAACTGCCAGTACGGGGTTGGCCTGATAACGAATTTCAGGTTTGGCAACAAGGTTGCCGAGTAAAGTGACTTGGCAAAGCTGATGGCGAGATGTCGACATGGCAGTATTAGCTCTCTAGCAAAAAGAAAAAAGCCGTATCTACGGCTTTTTAATTTAAACATAGTTTTATCAACAATTTAACCGTTTTATTGGTGAACTGTTGAGGTCAGAGTTACTTGTTTAGGCAGTGCTTGATCGCAATTGACAATAACTCTTGTGCGGTTTTGTCATTGGCAGGTAATTCTTCATCACAAACGTTCACAGGGGTAACGCGCTCACCCCACTTAATGTAGCCCGCGCCCCAAGTCAGGCCCGCACCAAATGCTGCCGTCATAATATTTGCGCCAGGCTTCACGCGGCCAGTTTCTAACGCTTCACACAGGGCAATCGGTACAGTCGCCGCTGAAGTGTTACCGTAGTTGTGAATATTGACCATCACTTGTTCGTCGGCTAGCTTAAATTGCTTCTGCAATGAAGCAATGATGCGCAGGTTCGCTTGATGAGGAACAAGTAAGTCAATGTCGTCAACGCTTAGTTGTGCTTTGGCAAGTACTGTTTCAGAGCCTTGTCCCATAGCGCGTACCGCGCGTTTGAAGATATCCGGCCCCATAAAGTGTACATCAAGCGCCGACGGCGGGTTTTCGTAGCGATCCATATCCGTGCCAAAACCGCGAATTTCAAGAATATCACGCGCTTCAGAGTCACAACCTAGCTGAGCGTGCACTAAACCTGTTGGTTTATCGCTTGCTTCAATCACAACGGCGCCCGCACCATCACCGAATAATACAGCAGTTTCACGTAGTGCCCAGTTAACCCACCAACTCATGCGTTCGGCACCAATGACGACCGCTTTTTTGATCATACCTGAACGTACTTGTGCCGTGGCATTTTGCAGTGCGTACAAAAAGCCAGTACACGCTGAATTTAAGTCAAACGCCGCTGCGTTTTTAGCACCAATAAGCTGCTGCACTTTAGACGCGGTGTTTGGCACTATGGTGTCTGGACAAGAGGTAGCTAAAGCAACCAAGTCAACTTCTTCTGGGCTAATGCCTGCCGCCGCCATTGCGCGCTTGGCAGCAAGTGCTGCTAGCTCAGCTGTATTTACGTGAGAAATACGGCGTGCCTTGATGCCAGTTCGCGTGGTGATCCACTCATCACTGGTATCAACGAAAGTGGCTAAATCATCATTGGTTAATTGAGCTGGTGGAACACATTTGCCCCAGCCAGTAATTTCAGCATAAGTTGCCGATTGAGATTCTGCATTCATAGCGAGTTACTTTAATTGATCCTGTTGTTTGTGACGGCATTCTACTTCGCTACCGAGGGCTTTAAAAGCCTTGGTACAAATTACTACAAAGCGCTAGTCGCTTGGTTTAATACCATTAACACCGAATTGTCACCGAACGGTCAATAACGTCTTCTAAGCTGACGATAAAATTAGCAAAATGCAATTTTTTACTAAATCGTTAGCGTCGCAAAAATTTTCTTCAATTTGTTACCCTCGCTTGATAACACACCTTGAAAAGCTTGTTAATCGACTTTTTGTGACACCATTAGAGCATGGTTGTCAGGATTGTATCGTCAACATCTTTGCCAACCTTGTTAGCCCCTAAGTAACGTTGCTTCTTCTTGGGTTTTAACTGAGTAATATCCAGTAGTACTAAGCCATCAATACAGTCGTTGAAGTCTTTATCGACGCCAAAATCAATGAATTTAACACCACCCGCTTCCGTTAATTCACTGTACTGTTTGTAGAGCGTTGGCACACTCGCTCCCATGTTGGCCAGTAAGTGTTTTAGCTTAGTGAAGTCAGCTTTGTAGTCGTTGCCGACAAATTGCGCCTTTAGTTGCTCCATCGCCGATTGATTCAACGTAAATGGTGAGCGTGATGGGGCGATATCGCGATCTGTACCTAAGTAAAGTTGGTAAAAATACACCAGCAGCTCTTTGGCCGATTGCGGCAGTGCATTACTTATGGTCACTGGCCCAAATAAATAGCGATAATGCGGATATTTTTGCAAAAATGCCCCGATGCCATACCACAAATAGTCCAAACTTCGCTTGCCCCAGTATTTGGGTTGCACAAAGCTGCGGCCAAGCTCTAATCCTTGCGATAGATAAGGTGACATTTGTTCGGTTAGCTCGAATAGGGTATGTGTGTATAAACCATCGCGTCCGTGTTGATTTAATACGGCCTGAGTGTCGGCCAGTCGGTAGGCGCCGACCACCTCTAGCTCATCGTTGTCCCATAAAATTAGGTGCAGGTAGTGGTTGTCGTATTTGTCGATATCACGTCTCAGGTTGCTGCCTTCGCCAACCATGCGAAAAGCAATTTCACGCAATACACCAATTTCTCGCATGATAGGGTCATTTTCAACTGCACGATGCAAGTAAATCGCTTTGCCGTCTTGGGTTTCGCCCAAATATTCACATTGCTTGATGGCTTTTTTCAGGGTTTTTCTGTCTTCGACAGGCGCTATCGCGCTTTGTGTTTGAAAGATGGCAGCTTTATTCGTTTTCAGGCGATAAAGGTGCTTTTTTAACAGCTTTGTTTGGGTTTTGATATCCAACTGCATACTATTGTAGCTATCAAATGGGATTTGTTGGCCGATGCGCATGGGGATGTCTTTTTGCTGCTGCTTAAACATTTCACTGACCAGCAACAAGGTTGAAGCGGGCTTATACATCATCGACACACCATAAAAGGCCGCTGAGTTTTTCGCTTTGATATACACAGGTACGATGGGGGCTTTCGCCGCTTGCGCAAATTTGAAAAAGCCTGAGTGCCACTTGGTATCTCTGACGCCTGCTGGCCGAATACGAGAAACTTCGCCCGCTGGAAAGACAATAATGGCACTGTCTTGTGCCAAATGCTGATGAATGGCTTGCAAGTTTTCTTTGGGCGTTTTACCGCCCATGTTATTAACGGGCAATAACATCGGGCTGAGCGGTTGGATGTTCATCAGCAAGCTATTAACCACTACTTTAACGTCGCGGCGAATATCGGCTACCATTTTGATTAACGCTAAACCATCAAGTGAACCTATCGGGTGATTAGCGATGATCACCACGCGACCATCAGCGGGAATATTTTCACGCTCAGAGTCGCGCACTGAATAGCTCACATCGAACATATTAAGCACTTGTTCAACAAAATCTAAACCGGTCAGGTGAGGATATTTCTGCTCAAAATCGAGAAAGTCTTGTTCGTGAAGCAAGCCTCGCAGCGCGGCTTTCACTGGCTTGGCTAGCCAAGGTTTATCATTTATGGCGGGCAAATTTTGCGCAACCACATCATCAACTCGAAACATCTCTTTTCCTTACACCTGAAACACTCGCTCTATGGCAAGCCTTTGTGCAAGTTAAGTGAAGCAGATGAATAAACGGTGACAGCTAGATGATGCTTTTGTGACCATTGCGAGTGATAACCTAGGTACAGCTGTGCTTGCCATCAAGCGATTTTAATTATTTGTGGGGATAACTCAGGATATGCTCTCATTGACTGCAAGAGAAAATGGCGCACCCAGCAGGAGTCGAACCTGCGGCCTCTGCCTCCGGAGGGCAGCGCTCTATCCAGCTGAGCTATGGGTGCAGCGCGGGCAATACTATAGGTAATCAGCTACCTTGTCTAGCCCTATATATCTGGCTTGATTTTGTTGTGATCTGCTAGTGGCGTTTTATCCTTGGTTGTTGTTAATTGCGCGATAAATTTACGGCATAGATGAGGGAGCAGTAAGCGCAGTGGCATACGCAGTAAATGCCCGCGGATGTATGCCAATAAGCGCGCTAGCTTAACCTTGCGACTCTCACAGCTTGGGTGATATGGGGCAAGTATGGTGAGGAATATAAAGTCACTCAATTGGGCATGTCGATAGCCTTGGCGGAAGTTTTCAACAAAGCTTTTGCTGTTTTTACCCAGTTCAATATTGAAGATTTGAGCGATGAATTTGAGTGCAAAATACAATGATTTTTGCTGCTGTGTTTGACTAGCAAGGCTAAGCAATGATTGTTCAAAACTGTCATCAGTTTTCATAAATTCAGTGTACATTGCGGCTAAATCAGCCAAGTCGCGTAATCCTTTATCGAAATCACCTTCGTGAAATAGATGAATTGCGCAATGCAGATACATTGCACTGGGGGAAAACACGGTTAAATGCAAGCCATGATAGGAAATAGTTTGGGTGTCATTAAATAGACTGATGTTGATTGGATGTTCCCTGCAAACAGGAAGAATATTGTGATGTAAATCAATGACGGTACCACGAATGATATGTTGCATTGGTGGGATTTCATGCATGTACTGACGGTAGTACGCTTGGTCGTAGTCGTCTGTTTTTTGTGAAGTAAATCCTTCTATTTTCAAGACATTTTCGGCGTTATCTAGCTCTGCTTTATTTACCAGGATGTCAATGTCTGAGAATAAACGGTGATTGCTTATCGGTAATCCGGCTATCAGGTACGCAGCCCCCTTGAGATAGGTTACCGATATTGCGCTTTCCTTGAATGCTTGGTCAAGCTGGTTGAGCTCGTAACTTACTTGTTGCTTTTGATAGCCAACCTTGCGTTGTTCTGCTTGGATGTAGCGTTTGATCCTTGCAGGAATGTATTCGTCCAATCCCGCTGTGCCTGCGACATGATGGAAATAGAGTGTGAGTTGGCTTGTTCTTAATTGGCCAAGTAATAAGCTCCAATTTGCGGGAGTAAAGCTTTTGATGATTTGAGGTTGATGAAAAAACTTAATGAGCAATATTTTATTCATTGTTCTTTGCCCATTTATCGATATTATTCAGGTGATTAAAGGTATTAACAGCGTCATCGACTTTGCTGTACACAAATTCATAGCATTCGCATCTATCGACTAGCTGTTCCAATGCGGTAAAGCCTTTCTCACCCAAGATGCCGTAGTTAAAGCAATTCTCGATAACTTTCATAAAGGCTCTTCCTTTGCTCACTTGGTTGAGATTTGCTGCCGATTCAGCTTCAAAGCGCGGAAAAATGATAGTTGTTGCATTCGCGGTATTGGAAATCTGGTCGACGGCATTATCTGTCGGTTTCAGGTGTGCAATACTGCCTTTATTGGTGTCTTTGACCAGATCGGATAAAACGAAATCAGGGCCAAGCGTTGTCACCAAATCAATAGATTGATTTTTAAGGCTTATCGGGCGTGCAAGTGGCGTAATTTTTCCTGTTTTTAACTCGACAAGTGTCATTTCGTCAGAAAGCAAGCGCCAGCCATGTGCCACCAGAATTGCTGTTAATGTACTTTTACCTGAACCTGATATTGCCGGTAAGATAACCACCACACCATCGCGTTCTAATACGCCAGCATGAATACTCAAATGATCGAGTGTGTGTTGGGCAATACACCAGTTCATTCCCCACTCGAGTAACGGAAACGCTTGATTCGCTGGTAGCGGTAAAAATGGGGTTTTACCATCTAAATAAAACAAGGCTTGCGGCTTAAACCAGCGTCTTAGCGAGTTGGGCTTGCGAATATTTATTTGAAAATCAATGATGTCTTGGTCATCAAGAACTTTAAATTCGCTGTACAACTTGTATAAGTTGCGGATTACTTCCGGAAATTCTGTAGTAATCGCGAAATTAAACGGCCCAATAGCCAATCCAATGCCATGGGAACTGGCAAGCTTAGTGATATGCGCTAATGTTAGATCCTTTAATTTCACTAGGCGTAGCTAATTAATTCTAAAGCAAGAAGGTTTTCTATTATATCGGTAATGTATTGAGTTAACAGTTGTTTTTCTTCGGGAGTGGAATTTTGGCAATATTGCTCAAACAGATCAGCTTCTTCGATGGGATCCGTTGTGGATAATAGTGCCATTACATCAACAATATTTGCATCAACTAGGTGGGTTTTGCCCGTAAAACCTGAATATACAAGGGCATCACCCTCTAAAAAGGTTACTCGACTACCTGAATGTTTTATAAAGCGCTTCACTACTTGGTCTAGCTTCCTTACTTAGCAATATGACTTGGCAATGTTCTAGCCGCCTCGAATCCCGCGTAACATCTCACCGACTTCTCGTCGCTTTTTATTCTCTTTTTCGTGATCGCCGCCAAAATCCATTGTACTTACTGTAAAGTAGATCTGATCTACATCATGCACGGTATAAGGATACGAAATGAAGTTAGGGTGGCTTGCACATGTAGCTGCATTAAGTCGAGCTGCTGCTATTTCTTGCTCAAAGCCGTGGTGACTATCCAATAGTTCCCTCATCTTGTAATGACCCATTTTGTGCCAACGCTTTAAAGTCGTAAAGAGTGGTTTGCTGTTGGAATGATTTCGGAAGTAGTAAGTGTATTTCATGGCTTTGTAATCGCGTTCTTTAATGCCGAGAATATGACACTCTTGCTTAATAGATTTACCCAAGTGGTGGTGATAGTAACCAACGTATTTATCTTTCCAGTAATAGTGGCCTTTGGCGTTGTGGCTGGTCAAATGACATGTTGTCTTATGGCTTGATACATTACCCGACATCACACCCGACATACATTGTGTCGTTGCCCATGCGGGCTTGGTAGAAGAGGCAAGAACAACCGGCGCGCCAATAGCTGCCTTCTTAATAAAGCGGCGGCGAGAGCTCTCGCTGGCTTTTTCCTGCGCATTCGAATTGAGCTTGTAGTCTTTTAACTTCAATTGATCAGACATTTCAATTATTCCCTAAACAATAAACCTGAATCACCAGCGATTATATTCTTGTTGAACGCGAGCAACTGTCATAAATGTTTACAGCTGTGATGCTAAAAGCTGTTTTATGTAAAGCTTAATGCAAAAACTAGACCTTGATGATTAGTCTTTATATAACAATGTGTTATGTACGCCTGTCGATAAATGGGACACTGATATGTAAATTTAATCAACAATTGCTATTACGTTAAATCTTGGTTGCAATTTGAGCAAGTGTTTTTAATTATATCGTTAAAACATCGTTAATGAGAAGTTGAATGAATGTAGCTGGTATAACTGGGTATGGCTTGGCTTTTTTCACCTACCTAGTCTTTTTATTGTTATTGGTGGTCATTCGCAAGAAGTCTTTTATCGCTCTACTCATTACCAGTAGTGTTTTGATAACCTGTATTGCTGCGGTGCTCGGCTTGGCACAAGCCTATGCGAGTGACTCTATTAAACCCGTGCTGATAGTCGAGAACATTAAACTACTGAGCTTAGCCGTACTTTTGGCGAGCGCACATGCGAGATTATCTTCTTTTACCGAATTATTTCGCCAGTCTTGGCTGATAAAATATTCGTTGCTGGCGGTGTCCGTTTCACTATTTTGCTGGTGGGGGGCTCACTATTTTGTAACAGGTAACAAATATCTGTTCTTTCTATTTTTAGTACTTAATTTAATTATAATTGTGCTCTTGGAGCAGCTTTATCGCAATGCTGAAACGAGAGATAAATGGGCGCTGTGGCCGCTCGTTATTGCTATCGGCACCATGAGTGTTGTGGATTTTGTTATCTTTGCTCAAGCGGCCATGCTAGAACAGCTCGACTTCGATTTTTGGTATGCGAGAGGTTATGTCATAGCGCTGGGTATGCCGTTCTTTTTAGTGAGTGCCAGACGCATCAAAAACTGGTCTGTCGATGTTTTTGTCTCGCGTGAAGTGGTGTTTTACAGCTCGATGTTGTTAATTGCCGGCGGGTACTTATTGGTATTGTCGTTTGCGGGCTATGCATTGCGTTTGTTTGGTGGTGAGTGGGGCGACGTGCTCAGTATTTCGTTTGCCGTGCTGGGGTTGGCTGTGCTCGCCGCACTGTTATTAACTGAAAAATTGCG
The DNA here is from genome assembly GCF_003390335.1 of Thalassotalea euphylliae. Taxonomy (NCBI): domain Bacteria; kingdom Pseudomonadati; phylum Pseudomonadota; class Gammaproteobacteria; order Alteromonadales; family Colwelliaceae; genus Thalassotalea; species Thalassotalea euphylliae. Next base: position 4,542,667 of record NZ_QUOU01000001.1, on the reverse strand, counting down.
AGGCGAAGTTAAGGTATTTATTACCAAGCATTTTTTTGCTAATAAATATGATTATCGCATTGAGTGGCTAAAGTCTATTGAGCAGATTGAAGCGAGTGAGAGCCAAGATTGTTACCAAACGGCGCTAAAAGTAATCTGCTCTTCCATTAACGCGCCGGGGGGCACACTGCTCAAGAAAATGCCTGATGGTAAATTCAAAGCAGCGAGTGCTATGAACATGGAAGTGATGATCGATCATCAAGCCGATCAAGTGTTCGCTGCGGTAGCTGAATTTTGCCGTGATACCGGTTGGATCATCGATGTGCAAGAGTACTTATTTGTTGAAGACAGTTACCCTGAACTGTCAATTGATTTAAGTGCTTTGCGCGAGGCAAATGTTGATTTAATTGTACCAATTGTGCACGAAAATGAGGTTTTCGGACTGTTTTTGTTGGCAAGGGGGAAAGAGCAAAACTTTCTCAACTGGGAAGACCGCGATTTATTGTTCGCCGTTACCAAACAGCTGAGTAATTACCTATCGCTCAATGAAGCCAATAGCGAGCTCGCGCAATCGAAGCAGTTCGAAGCATTCCACCGTATGTCTGCATTTTTAGTGCATGACTTAAAGAATGTGCAGGGGCAGCTGGCGTTAATCAATAGTAATGTCGCTAAGCATCGAGACAATCCCGCATTTATTGATGATGTCTTTGATACTGTGCTTTCTGCCACTGAGCGCTTAGACAAGGTTTTACTGCAATTGCGCAATAAGCAGCAGACGGAGCATAAAAATCAAAAAGTGATGTTGCCACTTTTAATCGAGACAGTGGTTGCACAAAGAAATGTAAATAAGCCTAGTGTTGAAATTGAAATTGATGGAGAATTAAACATCGAGGTAAATGAAGAGCTTAATCCCGTTCTTAACCATCTCGTGCAAAATGCACAAGAAGCGACACATCAAGACGGCTGGGTCAAAGTTACGGTCAGTCAAGCGAGTAACACGATCAAAATTGATGTGAGCGACAATGGTTGTGGAATGAGTGAATCTTTTATCAAACATCGTTTGTTTAAACCTTTTGATACGACCAAAGGCAATGCTGGTATGGGCATTGGGGTGTTTGAAGCCAAGCAATTTATAGAAGCTCAAGGAGGGACAATTTCGGTGGTAAGTGAAGAAAATAAAGGCAGTACGCTGACCTTGAATATACCTTGTTCTTGATCTCAAAAAAGCGAAATTTATTTATGGAAAAATTATTAATAGTTGATGACGATACAGGTATTCAAAAGCAGCTCAAGTGGAGCTTATCTGACTACGACGTTGTCTTCGCGGAAAATCGCGAGAAAGCGATAGCATCAGTTCGCCGATATGAGCCAAGTGTTGTAACCCTGGATTTGGGGTTACCACCGGATCCGGCTAATGCAACAGAAGGTTTGGCGGCACTGCAAGAAATACTGGCAATCGCACCTCATACCAAAGTGATTGTGATCACAGGTAACGACAATCACGAAGTGGCGTTGCAGGCCATCGCATTGGGCGCATACGACTTTTATCAAAAACCGATTGATTCGGATGTTATCAACGTGATTGTTTCTCGCGCCATGTCGCTTGCGCATTTGGAAAAAGAAAATCGTACCATGAAGCAGTTTGCCGGCGCGGAAACGGGTATTATCGGCAATAGCACATTAGTGGATCGCATGCGTGAGATGGTGCTGCGAGTTGCACCTACTGAAATATCGGTATTGCTACTAGGTGAAAGCGGAACAGGTAAAGAAGTCACAGCGAAAGCAGTGCACAACGTGAGCGATCGTGCTAAAAAACCGTTTATTGCCATCAACTGTGCGTCTATCCCTGAAACTTTGCTGGAAAGTGAGCTGTTTGGTTTTGAAAAAGGGGCATTTACCGGCGCGCACCGAACAACCAAAGGCAAGATTGAATGCGCTCAAGGTGGCACACTATTTCTCGATGAAATTGGTGATATGCCATTTAACTTACAAGCTAAATTACTGCGCTTTTTACAAGAGAAAGTGATTGAGCGCATCGGTGGCCGCCAAGAAATTCCAGTGGATGTACGAGTGGTTTGTGCAACCAATCAACATTTACAAGAAATGGTGGCCAACAAGGAATTTCGCGAAGACCTATTTTATCGCATCAGTGAAATAACCATTAACATTCCACCACTGCGTGATCGCGAAGAAGACGTCATCATCCTTGCGCAGTTTTTCCTGCAGCAATATGCCAAAGAATATAAACGCAATATTAAAGGGTTTGCTGAAGACGCAATTCAAGCACTCAAACAACATCGCTGGCCAGGCAATATTCGCGAATTACAGAACAAAGTGAAGTCGTCAGTGATTATGGCGGCAAGTAATCAAGTGTGTGCGATTGATTTAGGACTATTTGCCGATGACGATGGCGATTATGAATTGTCGTTAAACTTGCGCACGGTAAGAGAGCAGGCGGAAACGTTAGCGATTCAAAAAGCTTATGCGCTAACCGAAGGCAATATGTCAAAAGCGGCTGCATTACTGGGTATTACTCGCCCAACCTTATACAGTTTGATTGAAAAATACGGGCTTAACTTACATGCTTAGCGGTAGCAGTATAAACCCCAAGGAGAACTGGACGTTATGAACATCTATCCAGCCATCATGTGCGGCGGCAGTGGAACGCGATTATGGCCGCTTTCCCGTCGGTTACTACCGAAACAATTTATCGCGCTCGTCAACCAAACCAGCATGTTACAAGACACGTTGGCGCGTTTACCTCACGGTTGCCAACAACCGATTTTTATTTGTAACGAGGCGCATCGTTTCACTGTGGCTGAGCAAGTGAACAGTGTGCAACGCCAAGGTAACATATTATTGGAACCTCAAGGCAAGAATACTGCGCCAGCGGTTGCCCTAGCTGCATTGAAAGCGATCGCCGAAGATGAAGATGCACTGCTATTGGTGCTCGCTGCTGACCATGTGATAACCGATGACCAAGCCTTTCAAGAGGCGATTGAGCAGGCCAAAACCGCTGCGATAGCCGATAAACTAGTCACCTTTGGCATAGTGCCGACTAAACCCGAAACGGGCTATGGCTATATCAAACACGGGCCAATTAACCAAGGTGTTGCCCACGTGGCAGAGTTTGTTGAGAAACCGGATTTAGCAACCGCACAAGCATATTTAGCGACAAAGCAATACCTGTGGAATAGCGGAATGTTTATGTTTAAGGCGAGTCGCTATTTAGCCGAGCTTGAGCAATATCGACCTGATATTTATCAAGCCTGTCGTGCGGCTATGGATAATTGCTCAACCGATTTAGATTTTATTCGTCCAGACAAAGACGCTTTTGAACACTGCCCCGATGAATCAATAGATTACGCGGTGATGGAAAACACTCAACAAGCCGTTGTTGTGCCGTTAGATGCGGGGTGGAGTGATGTTGGCTCCTATAGCGCCCTGTGGGAGGTAAGTGAGCACGACCAAGATGGCAACGTTTGTAAAGGTGATGTGCTGACCCATCAAACCGTCAATAGCTACTTGCACAGTGAAAACAAGTTGATTGCGACCGTTGGCGTTGAAAACCTTGTGGTGATTGATACACCGGATGCCGTGTTAGTTGCCGAGAAATCTCAGGTACAAGAGGTCAAGCACATTGTTGCAACACTCAAGCGAGATGAGCGCTGTGAAGTTGATCATCACCGACAAGTTTACCGCCCTTGGGGCAGCTACGATTCCATTGATAACGGTTCGCGCTTTCAAGTAAAACGCATTGTGGTTAAGTCTGGCGCTAAATTATCGGTACAAATGCACCATCATCGCGCTGAGCACTGGATTGTGGTTTCTGGCACCGCGAAAGTGACGATTAACGATAAGACTTTTCTCATGACTGAAAACGAATCCACTTATATTCCAATTGGTGCTGTTCATGCTCTGGAAAACCCGGGTAAGTTACCGCTGGAAATGATCGAAGTGCAATCGGGGAGTTATTTAGGGGAAGACGACATTGTGCGCCTTGAAGATCGTTATGGTCGCGTTGAGGAGCAGGCTTAATGTCGGCACTCACTTGCTTTAAAGCGTACGACATTAGAGGCAAGCTTGGCGATGAGCTCAATGAAGACATTGCTTATCGTATTGGTCGAGCTTTTGCGCAACACCTTGGCGCGCAAACCGTCGTGGTTGGCGGTGATGTAAGGCTAACGACTGAATCGCTTAAATCGGCTCTCGCTGAGGGGCTAATGGATGGCGGCGCTGATGTGCTGGATCTCGGTCTTTGCGGTACCGAGCACATTTATTTCGCGACGTCGCACCTAGCGTGTGATGGCGGTATTTGCGTGACCGCTAGCCACAACCCGATTAATTACAATGGGATGAAATTAGTACGCAGCGGTAGTCGCCCAATCAGTGGCGATTCAGGCTTGTTTGATATTAAGGCGTTAGCTGAGGCAAATCGTTTTGAATCACCGTCCACACGAGGTCAAAAGCGTGTTGTTGATGTTCAACAAGACTTTATTGCGCATTTGGCAGGGTATGTCGATTTATCGCAAATAGCGCTATTAAAATTGGTGGTAAATGCAGGTAATGGTGCCGCAGGCCCCACGATAGATGCGATAGAGCACTTTTTTCAGCAGCATCAAGTGCCCATTGAGTTTATAAAAATTCACCATCAACCTGATGGCAATTTCCCTAATGGTATTCCCAACCCTTTACTACCCGAAAACCGCTCCGAAACACAGCGCGCTGTTATCGAGCATCAAGCGGACTTAGGCATTGCTTGGGATGGCGATTTTGACCGCTGCTTTTTCTTTGATGAGCATGGCGAGTTTATCGAAGGCTACTATATCGTTGGGTTACTCGCGGAAAACTTTCTTACCAAAAGTGAGCAGCAGCGCATTATCCATGATCCACGATTGACCTGGAACACTATTGATATTGTTAATGAAGCGGGCGGAACACCAATTTTGAGTAAAACTGGCCACGCCTTTATCAAAGAAAGAATGCGAGCCGAAGACGCCGTTTATGGCGGCGAGATGAGTGCTCATCACTATTTTCGTGACTTTTTTTACTGTGACAGCGGCATGATACCTTGGCTGCTAATTGCTGAGTTGGTCAGTATTAAAGGTCGCTCACTATCAACGCTGGTGCGCGAGCGCATCGCTAAATTTCCTGCTTCGGGCGAAATCAATAATCGCATTGAAGACGCTGATAAAGCGATTGCTCGGGTTCACGCGCATTACAAAACAGATGCGACCGCTATTAATACCACAGACGGTATTAGCATGGAGTTCTCACATTGGCGTTTTAACCTGCGGTGCAGCAATACAGAGCCCGTTGTGCGCCTAAATGTTGAATCTAAAGGTGATTTATCACTGATGAAGCAAAAAACGGATGAGGTGTTGGATTTATTGACCAAAGGTTAATGAATATATCAACAAGGAATTATACAATGGTGAACTATTTGCTTAATAAAGCTCAATCAAAGGAAATATAGATGAAAATTGGGATTATTGTTGGCACACGCCCAGAGATAATCAAAATGGCACCAGTAATTAGAGAGTGCCAAAAGCGTTCTATCCCCTACTTTATCATTCACTCTAACCAGCATTACTCAGAGGAAATGGACAGTATTTTCTTTGATGAGCTGGAATTACCTGCACCGCATTACAACTTGGGTGTGGGGTCTGGGCTGCACAGTAATCAAACGGGCAACATTTTAATTAAAATGGAGCCCATTCTGGTTGATGAGAAGCCGGATATTGTTTTAGTGCAAGGTGATACCAATACCGTATTGGCTGGTGCCTTGGCGGCGTCAAAGCTCAATATTAAAGTGGGGCATATTGAAGCGGGCTTGCGCAGCTATGATCGGATGATGCCAGAAGAGACCAATCGAATCTTAACCGACCACATGAGTGAGTTTTTGTTTGCGGTTGGGCCGAATCAAGAAAGTATTCTGGCGAAAGAAGGGATTGCCAAAGACAAAATTCATTCCGTCGGTAATACTGTTTCAGACTCGCTATTCCAGCACCTTGAAATTGCCGCAGATAAGAGTGATATCCTAGCATCGCTTGGCGTTGAGGCTAAAAACTACTTCCTTGTCACTGCTCACCGCGCATCGAACGTTGATATTCCTTCTCACTTGAAAGAGTTACTCGCGTTATTTGACCGATTACACGATAAATTTGAACAACCTATTGTGTGGCCTATTCACCCTCGCACTCAGGCCAAATTAACTGAGTTTGGAATTGAAATACCAAGTTACCTCAAATTAAGCCCGCCCATTGGCTACCTAGACTTTATTCAATTACAGCAAAACGCACAGCTTATTTTGACTGACTCGGGCGGTATCCAAGAAGAAGCCTGCTTACTGGGTGTCCCTTGTATCACGCTCCGTGAAAACACCGAGCGACCAGAGTCAATAGAAGTGGGTGCCAACGTGCTCGTCGGGCGAGATGCTGACAAAGCCCTGACGGCAGCTGAAAAATGGTTAAGTTCAGAAAATATCACATGGGAAAACCCATTTGGCGATGGCCATGTGGCAGAGCGTATTATTGATATTTGTTTGGCGAATGATAAACCTGCGGCTGAGGCTAATGATGCAATTGTCGCGAAAAACGAGTCGATCACCGTTGTTGGTATGGGCTACATGGGCTTACCTATCGCCTGTTTACTTGCCGATGCCGGCTATCAAGTGACAGGTGTTGATTTAAATGAGCAAAAAGTCGCAGACATCAACAATGCCAAGTGTCCATTTGATGAAGTTGGCATGCCTGAGCTGCTGAGCAAAGTTGTTGGTCAAGGCTTCTTAAAAGCCTCACAACAAGTTGTTAGCAGCGATACTTATTTAGTTGCAGTACCTACGCCTCACAAAGGTAATAGCTGTGATCGTTCCTATGTGTTTAGCGCTGTTGATGCGATTGCAAACGTTGCCAAAGATGGTCAAACCGTTATTGTCGAGTCTACGATTTCGCCGCAAACTAGCTTGGCAGTGGCCGATAAACTCAAAGCAGCGGGTTTATCGATTGATGTCGTTCATTGCCCTGAACGTGCAATTCCTGGGCAAACCTTGCATGAACTGGTCAATAATGATCGCATCATTGGCGCGACTAGCAAAACTGCGCAAGAAAAAGTGAAAAAAATCTACCAAAGTTTTGTGCAGGGCGAAGTTTTCTTAACGGATCTAACGACCGCTGAATGCGTAAAGCTGGTTGAAAACACTTCGCGCGATGTCGGTATCGCGTTCGCCAACGAGTTAGCCGAAATATGTAACGAGTTGGATGTCGATGTTTACGAGGTGATCAAACTTGCTAACCGTCATCCAAGGGTGAATGTATTAAGCCCAGGGCCTGGCGTTGGTGGTCACTGTATTCCGATTGATCCATGGTTTTTAGTTGAGGGCACTAAGTCTGGCGATCTTGTCCGTAAAGCCAGAGCAATTAATGATCAACGGCCACAAATTGTTGCTCAGCAAGCGATGGCGAAGCTGCAATCAGGGCAAAACAAAATAGGTATTTTAGGGGTCGCCTACAAGGCCGATGTTGATGATTGTCGAGAAACGCCAGCAGACCCTATCTTTACTCACTTTAAACAAGCTGGCCTTGAGGTTAAATATCACGATCCATTTGTCGAGCAATGGCAGTGTGAGCGCGTTGAAGAAATCGCTGACCTCGACGAATGGGCAGATGTACTGATCCTCGTCACTGACCATTCAGTTTACCAAGAGTTGGCAGTTAGCTCAGCTATACTCAACACTAGGTCGTAAGTTATGACAAAGCTCATCAGATGATGAGCTTTTTTGTATTGTAAAAAGTATACGGAAATAAATAATAATGAATAAACATACAATCATTGCTATTACGCTTGCCAGTTTGTTAGCGACTGGGTGTAGCGAAAAAGAGAGTGCTACACAATATCTACAAGAAGCTAAGCTGGCCGAGCAGAGCCAAAAGGACAGCAGTGCGGTTATCGCCCTAAAAAATGCGATAAAACTTGAGCCCAACAATGGCGAGGCTCGCTATCTTCTCGGACGACTTTACTTGTCTCAAGGCAATGCCGTAAACGCGAGTAAAGAGCTAGAAAGAGCCCAAAGAGCGAAATTTGATACCAATGCGGTGTTACCACTATTGGCGAGAAGCCACTATCTGACGGAAGATTTTGATTCCGCATTAGCGTTATCAGTCAATGCGCTTACTCAAGATGCATCGCTAAGCGTGCAATTTTATCAATTGTTGAGCAAAATTCGATTGGATGAAGTCGACAGCGCCATTGATATTCAGCGAACGATGCAAGCGGCTGATGCTGCGCATGGCTATACTGTTTTAGCTAATGCCTTTATGCACTATGAACAGCAGGACTTAGTCAAGGCAGAGCAAGCTGCGCAACAAACACTTTCGATCATTCCAGGCCAGCCAGAAGCAATACTACTCTTGGGCAATATTGCCGCCGCCAATGGCGACTACAGTCTGGCCAGCGAGAATTTTCTCAAGTATTTAGCACTGCAACCGCAGCAGCGCGTTGTTGAACTACTGGTGGCAAATGCCTTTTTAAAAGCTGAGCAATTTGAACAAGCTGAGCTTTATGCCGATCGCATACTCAAAGTATTACCTAACCAGCCTTTGGCGAACTTTGTCAAAGCTATGGTTCGCGCGCAGGAAAAAGACTATGAATTAGCTCATCGTCATGCGGAAATTGCGATTAATAACAACCTGAACCAAGCGAACCTGCGTTTAGTTGCCGGTGTCAGCTCGTTTTATCTAGGTAAGCATGAACAAGTCATGCTTTATATCAAACCGCTAATTAAATACCTTCCAGCAGATCACTTCGCGCGTAAGATGCTTGTTGCTAGCCAGTTGGAATTGGGAATTATTGAAGATGTGTCTGCGACACTTGGTACGATAGATCAAGATGAGACTCAAGGCGCTGATTTTTATTCAGCACTAAGCTTCAAATTGTTACAAGCGGGTGCTCAAGAAGAAGCAAGGGCGATCGTTGAAGCGGTTAATGTCGACGAAACTTCGCCTCAGCAGTTGTTGAAAGACGGCATGCTCAAGCTCATGCTTAACGACGAGCAAGCACTAAAGTCACTAGAGCAAGCCGTAGCGTTAGATCCTGAGTTAATAAAAGCGGAGCTGGCGATTGCCTATATGGCGCTTAGCGCAGGAGATTTTGCAAAGGCAGAAAGAATTGCCAATAAATGGCAACAAAGTTACCCAGATAAGCCCGATGGGCTTAATTTGTCTGCGGCTATCGCGCTCAAGCAAGGTAAACCTTTGGTTGGGAAAAAACTGTTAGAACAAGCCATGGCGGTTGAACCGAATGTTTACGCCTTATTACAACTCGCACAACTTGCCTTGAGAGAAAAGCAGCAAGAAAAAGCGGTTGAGCTATTACAACAGGCCAAAGCGATCTCGCCTGACAACATCCGCGTGATGCGTGCACTCCTGCAGTTAGATAAATCAGACGCTACGCTAAATGAAATCACCGCAAAGTTAAATCAAACGAGCGACAACACAAACCTTATCTTGGTTTACGCAGAGGCATTGTTCCGTCGAGGCCAGATTGAAGATGCGTTAACGCAACTTAATACCATTACACCCACGATACAAACACCTAAGTTTTTCTGGCAATTGAAAGTCGTAGGCTATCGCTATAGTGACAATAACAGTCTAGTTAAAACTACGTTGAACGAATGGCGCCGCGTAAACCCCTATCACTTGGAACCTTACGTTTATTTAGCAGAAGTTTATGCGTTGGAAAATGACTTTGATAGCGCGCTTCGCACCATTGACAGTGGCTTGAGAAAGCAACCAGAAAGCTTGCCTTTAAAGCTGATTAAAGCGGAGGTGTTAATTAATAGTCGTCGCATTCGCGAAGCAAAAGCATTACTTGCAGCGCTTGAACCAGAAATTGCCGAGCGGCCAATTCGCCATGGGTTATATGGACGTTTGGCGTTATTAGAGCAAGATTTTTCAGCAGCAGCAACGCATCTGAAAACCTTCTACCAAGCTCAGCCAACCGCCCGAAATGCCATGTTACTTGCAGGTGCCCACACGGGCTTAAAGCAAAACCCACAAGCTATTGCTATATTAAAAGCACACTTAGCCAATTATACCTATGATGGGCGCATCGGCTCTTTACTGGGTAATTTAATGCTTGAAGCGGGCGAGTCAGGCAGCGCGTTAAGTGTATATGAGCAAATGGCCAAGAAGGAGCCAACAAACATTATTGCGCTCAACAATACCGCTTGGCTTTACATGGAACAAGGGCAGCTTGATCAGGCACTAGATTACGCAGAAAAAGCAATTGCCATTGCCCCAGAAGTGGCCAGTGTTATTGATACTTACGGCAAAGTGTTGTTGAAGTCAGGGCAAACGCGCAAAGCGCTCGTGCAAGCGAAGAAAGCATATGAACTGTCGAGAGCTAAAGATGTCGATATTGCCATCAATTATGTCGAATCTTTAATTGCCAATAACCGCCTTAATAAAGCTCGAAAAATAATTGCAGCTATTGACGCAAAAAATATCACACAGAGAGAAAAAATAGCAGTACTCGAAAAACAAATTTCATCATAGAAGGACTTAGTTATGAATAAGGTTTCGTTACCGGTAATTGTTTGGGTAGTCATCGCAAGCTCAGGGTTATATGGCTGCAGTGACGAGAAGTCAGCTACACAGCATATTGAGGAGGCTTCATCACTACTCTTAGCGAATGACGTTGATACTGCAATTATCGAGCTTAAAAACGCCATTAAAGCTGAACCTAGAAACCCTGTTGCCCGTTTGAGACTCGGGGATGCTTACTTAAAGCAAGGAAATTACATTAGTGCAGAGAAAGAGCTAGAAAAATCACTGTCATTAGGGGCAGGTTTAGATGTTGTTCTTCCAGAACTTGCATCTGTAAGAGCCAAGTTAGGTGACCACCATGGTGTCAAGCAAATTATGGAGCAAGCCGTTAACATTGAAGAAAACGCCTATGCTTCAGTACTTCTCTATGCAGGCGTATCAGCGGTAGCCACTCAAGATATTGAGGAAGCTCAAGACCTTTTTAGCCAAATTATTGGATTAGATCAACAAAGCCTCCAAGCTCAGTTTGCCAAGGCCTATTTGGCACACACTAAACAGGACTATAGCAAGAGCTTACTACTCGTCGACGAGATACTCATTCGAGCGCCAAATCATCGAGATGCAATGCTATTTAAAGCCTCTACACTCTACAGTCAAAGGCAATACCAGTCTGCTAATAGTGTTTTAGAATCCTACTTGGCGATAACGCCAAAAGATCATAAGGCAGCATTTTTTAATATTAATAGCCTAATTAAAGCAGAGCAGTATGAGCAAGCAGATAAAAAATTATTAGCACTGTTGAGAGTCTTTGGAACCTCACCTTTAGGCAATCAATATAAAGCAGAAATTGAGTATCAAAAAGGGCACTTTGAGGAGGCAAAGAATTACGCAGAGTTATCTGAGCAATATGGGAATAAGTCCCCGCTAGTAAATGTCTTAATAGGCTTGAGCGCTTATCAGTTAGGCCAATTAGAGCAGACATACGAAAATCTTATTCGCGTTGAAAACTATTTTGAACCGTCTCATCCAGTATTTAAGGTGCTAACCATAGTTAAAATAAAGCTTGGTTATGATAATGAAACCGCAAATTCTCTAGCCACAATGGACGGATTGACGCCTGATGATACATCACTTTTACAGCTAACAAGCTTTGAAATGGCGAACTCTGGAAACTTGGAGGCCGCACAAAAGGTGATTTCCAAAGCCACGGCTTTATCACCTAATAATGCTCAAGTATTAGCTCAGCAAGGCGTTATTTTATTATCTAATCAAGACGAAGCAGGTATACGATCTTTAGAAAAAGCCTTGGCACTTGATTCTGAATTAGCAGAAGTCGAGCTGTCATTAGCCATGCAATACCTAAAAAGTGGTGAAATATTCAAAACGGAAGAAATTGCAGAGAAATTTCTATCATTGGAAAACACATCGGAATACGGTCACTTATTAAACGGCCTTATTCAAATTGAGAAAAAAGCATACGGTGATGCAATACAGAATTTCAATAAGGCGCTAAAAGTTAATGAAAATAGCATCATGGCATTGCTTAATCTCGGCTTTTTGCACGAACAGTCGCCTGACTTGGCTTTCGACTATTACCGTCGCGTGTTGAATCTTGAGCCAGGCCATAAAGTCGCTATCCAGCGCTTTACGTCGTTGAGTGTGAAACTTAATCAAGCCTCCAACGCCATTGGCTTTTTAGAGGAATTAAGGGGGACTTCTCCTGATAACATCAGTATTATTTTGGGATTAGCTCAAAATTATCGATTCAATAAGCAAGTCGACAAAGCAATATCCCTACTGGAAGAATTTAACGCTAACGAAAGTTTGCCGCCAGGCTACTGGGTAATACTGGGAGACTCTTATACCCAGCAGCATAAGTTTGTTGAAGCCAACGAGTCTTTTGCTGCTGGCCTAAAGCTTTATCCAGAGCATTATTTGTTAAACCTGCGTTTAATCGGAAGCCTTGAGTTATCTCGTGACGTGCCCAAAGCGCTAAAAGCAGCTATGGCAGCTAATCAAGTATTCCCTAATAATCCTCGTATAAAGATGCTGCTGGCTCATTTAGAGCTTGAAAATAATAACATTGAGGCCGCAAAAAAACACATCGAGCAATTTAGGCAGAATAATAGAAACAATCCATTTATTGACCGATTGGTCGGTAAGATAGCTATGCTGGAAGGAGATTTCGCTACATCGGTTGAACACCTCACATCTGTTTATCAACACAACCCAAATAGCGTCAATGCCGTTAGGCTCGCTAGAGCATTGAAGTTTAATGGCCAGCAAGCTGAAGCCGAAAAGACCTTGGAAGTCTACCTCGAAGGAGACCCTAACAACACCAGATTAAGGTTACTTCTGGCGGAGCTCTACACCAAAGAAAATAAGGAAAAAATCTTCGAGCAGTATAATTGGTTAATTGCTAAAAATCCCGCCAATATTGCCGCTCTTAATAATTTAGCGTGGCACCAGCATAATTTTCAGCTATCTGAGCAGGCTATTAAAACCATAGAGAAAGCGCATCAACAGCAACCCAAAAACCTTATGCTACTTGAGACATATGGCGTTCTTTTGGTGGCTAATAATAATCACCATCAAGGTATTGTTATTTTGGAGCAGGCGTTAGCTGCGGGCTCCAAAGATGTAGATGCTCACATTAGTCTAGCCCAAGGCTATATCGCCTTAAACAAAAGCCAAGAGGCTAAGGCTATATTGCTAGCATTGCACAGCGCTAATCAGACTCGAAAACCTGAGATAGAGGACCTGTTGAGTCAATTAAACTGATGCACAAACGTTACTTCTTATTCTCATAGGCAGCAGGTTTAAAGATATTATGTTAACCGACACACAAAAGATAAAATTGATAAAAGCAGGTATTTGCGCACCTTCTGCGGATAATTCACAACCTTGGCTATATGGCTGGGAAGGCAATGATGTACTGTTATTGTTTTTGGATGAAAGCTTATCTGGAGAGGCTACCGACAGCACCTTTGTATTATCTGACTTAGCTGTAGGAGCAGTTATTGAGTCGATTGTCTTAGAGGCGATGACCATTGGTTATCATGGTGAAGTTGAATTATTTCCAAATGGTGATGGTAAACCATTTGATATAGCACAGATTAAGTTCAGTCAATCTAATAGTGGTAATGATAGTGAACTATCGCTCGCTAATTGTATTCCTGCAAGGTGTACTGATCGTCGATTCCCCTTTACAGGTGTTGTTGATGACAGAATGTTAAGCGATATACAAGATGTGGTTAATGATTCGGAACATGGCTTGATAGGCTTTAATCAAAACCAAGATATTTTAAACATCATTCCTACTATCGCCAAAGCTGAGCAAGTAAGGTTCGAATCTCAACAGCTTCACCAAGAAATATTCAAAACGGTAGTATTCAATAGAGAGCACTCACCCACGGGGATGAATCTAAATGTCCTAGGAATTAAATGGTTTGAAACGCTCGGATTTAAATTGCTCAGCGCTTGGCCAGTAATGCAAGTACTAAATGCCTTGGGGGCGAGCAAGCAAATTGCAAATAAATCAGTGGTATTACCAATAAAGCAATCACCGGCTCTTCTGTTACTAACAACTTCTGCTCAGTCTAGAAAATCAATAGTAAATTCAGGCCGACAGATGCAGCGGGTTTGGCTTAAATGTACCGAGATGGGCTTGTCGGTACAAATATATGCTGCACCAGGTGTTTTGAGTTTGATAAAGCCTAATGTTGGAAAAAACCAACTTGAGACATTATCAGCTGTCGAGTCAGATTTAAATAATCTGACTGCCAGTTTAGCAAAAGGGCGCGGGTTATTGTTTTTCAGAATTGGTTTTATTGCAGGTGCAATAGAAAAAACGGGTCGAAGAGCGCAGTCATCATTTGAAAAGTAACAATTGACTGTCTAATTATTTTACAGCTAAAACCACCCCTACGTGATTAGCAACTTATTCAGTCCAAAAAAACTAGATTAAACAACGTTTTGAATTGGTTTTTCTTTTTGGCTTCAATCTTGCAAATATCTATGTGAGCAGCTTTTTAGCATGACATGCAAGTAGTTAGTAGCTGAATTTAGGTTAATTTGAAGAGATTAATTATAGGAAGGACATAATTATGAAAATAAAACATGTTTTAATCGGTGGTGCGCTAGCTTTAGGTTTGTCGGCTAATGCATCAGCTGTAAATGTCGGGGGAGTTGTTTGGGAACCCTCGAGTTTATTCGACTGGACGTCTAACTCCAACTTAATTGAAGACCTGTTGGATCCGGGTCCTGACGGTATTTTTGGTGCTGAAAATGCAGCAAATGGAGCAGATGATGTTGTTACAACATTATCTGGCTTCGGTATCGTAACAGGGCTGAATAACACAAACCAAGGCACTTTTTGCCCTTCTTGTGAGCTAACATACGAGTTTGGTGGTTTTGAGCTTTCGAGTGTCATTCCGCAATCGCCGGGCGCTGATCTTGGATTCACCGGTGGGTGGATTCGCTTTTACGTCGATAATCCATTGTCAACACCGTATGATGGCAACGATAGAACGACAGCCAATGATGGTACCTTGTGGTTAGCACTCTCTGCCCGTGATCAAGCGAGCACCATTCACCCCGGCTTAGTCAGTATTGAAGCCGACCTTTCGACCTTTGGCGGTGGCGGTGATGCTGGTACAGGCGCTGGTGCACTAGATGTTGATTTTACCTTTGGTGGCGGCGGTTTAGCGGCTAATAATTTTGACACTAATACCCAAGTAGCTGGCACGGATGTCTTCTTTAGTACTAGCTTCCAACCTATTCCCGGCGGAGCAACACCAGATGGACTTGAATTATTTGGTACTGCTGACTTTAGAGGTGCATCAACAATCCCAGAGCCTTCTTCAATTGCTTTAATTGGTTTAGCAATGCTTGGCTTTGCAGGTTTGAGACGCAGAAAACACTAATGTAACGTCAGTTGTTATCCCGTTATAGTAGTATGTTGTCACTATTTTCTTCTAAGCGCTCGGTGTACTTCATCGGGCGTTTTGTATTATAGAGCCATGTACTCAGTCTCTGGATAAATCGGTTGGTAGCCAGACGAGGACACAATAAAGCTTGTGTAGCTTACGCAAACAAAATGGCAAGAATGGCTTGGGCAATCACCATTTCTCACGATTGTAGACCTTGTAAAAATCTAACTGACGTGATCGGCATCCGTCAACGGATTTACTCTTTTTCTCATCGATTCGTCTTTTAGTTCGAGTTTGATCGCGCTGTGAACTAGCCGATCTAAGATCGCATCCCATGTGTTGATTCGCCGATCATTTCGTACCAATTCGCTACAGGTAGTTGGCTGGTGATCAAGGTCGATTTAAAATCATATCTCGCATCAATGATTTCAAGCAGGTCGCTGCGCTGTTGGGCGTTCAGTGGCTCCAACCCCCAGTCATCCAAGATCAGTAAATCACAGCTTTTGAGTTTGTGAATAAGCTTGCGATAACTGCCATCAGCTTGTGCCATAAACAGCTTTTCCAGTAATTCTTTGGGCCTGAAGTAGTAAATGCTGTATTCCTGTTGGCGATAATGATGTCCGAGTGCATAACTAAGGTACGTTTTACCACAACCTGTTGCCCCTGTTATGAGTAGGTTATGGTGCTGCTTGAGCCATTCGCCTTGAGCGAGACTGTGGATCTTGTCTTTGCTCAGCCCTCGCTCGATGTGGTAATCAAGTTGATTGAGATTCGCTTTAAGCCTGAACTTCGCTTGTTTGGTCAGTCGTTCAATACGCCGTTGTTCTCGACCAGTAATTTCATGATCAAGCAACAAGCTTAAACGCTCTTCGAAGCTTTGCTCCATATAGAGGTTCGGCTGCTCTGCCTGTTGGGCTAACGCGGCTTTCACGCCGCTCAGTTTTAACGTGGTTAATTACCTGATCGGCATCAATGTTATTGGCTATGTCCTGTATAATTGTTGCTGTACTGTATATAAATACATGTAGACGTAATTAAGGACATCACATGAACCAATCACTGTTAGCATTAGAACAACTCATTAGTGAACTCGATACTGTTGATAAACAAAGGCTATCAACACTTATTGAGGGTCAACTGAGTGGACAAGGGTGCTTAGACTTTTTGCACACAAAACGTGAAGAGGTTAATCAATGCCCGCATTGTCACTCTCGGCAGATTAAAAAGTATGGGAAAGTGTCTCACCGCCAGCGCTATCGTTGCAATAACGAAGATTGCCAGCGAACCTTTATGTGTACCTATAACACACCTTTTTATCGCTTGAGGCACCTCGACAAATGCCTGAGGTATTTTAAATGCATGCTCGATAGTCTAACGATTAGGAAAAGTGCACAGCGCTGTCACATCAATAAAAATACTGCGTTTAATTGGCGTCATCGTTTTCTTTCACTGATGACCAAACAAGGCGACGTCACACTTTCTGGGATAATTGAAATGGATGAAACTTTATTTCGATATTCCGAAAAAGGCACTAAGCATTTAGGGAGAGCAGCCCATAAACGGGGAAAGGATAAAGCAGGTCGAGGCCGTAAGAAAGGTGACTGGGTACCGGTTTTAATTGCTAGAGATAGAGAGAACCACGTTTTTGACAGTTGCTTAGAAACTGAAAAAGCGAGCCATCTTACTGAACTTTTTAGTCATAAAATTGCGAAAGACTCTGTCCTATGTAGCGACGGCTTTCGCTCGTATCGAGTCATGGCGAAGCAATTAAATATTGCTCATAAAGAAATTAATTTTTCTAAAGGTATCAGGGTAGTAGAGAAAGTTTTTCATATTCAAAACGTCAATGCTTATCATGGTCGGTTGCACAATTGGATGAAGCGGTTTCATGGGGTTGCAACCAAGTATCTATCGAATTATCTAGCATGGGATAGATTTTTTGAAACTCGCACTAACCCGAATGAAAACAATTTGTTATTAGCGCAGACACAGTTAATTCAGACATAGCCAGTGTTATTTTAGTGATCGCGATGCATGGGAATATGCATAGATGGCATAACAGGTCAAACTGGCATATTGAAAACCTAAAAACCTCAGCGGATACACCGCGAAAACCTGATAAGGACAATATGCGCGATTTACATCTAGGCCAGAGTCAAAAGGTGAAAGCCAATGACTCATCAATAGGCCGAATATATGACTGCAATCCTGTCACTGTTATCTAGTTGCTTGTACCTTGCAATACAGGAGGAGACCATATATTAGGTTATCTAACATCGGCCTTCTATCATCAACATTACCCGCAGTGACTTTTACCGCGAATAATCCACCCTCACCATTCATTATCAGATTAAGTTTGAAGCCAGAAAACCAGCCTATAGTGTGCCTCTGCCTCACTCAACAACATCAGTAAAAACTTGGTGTCTAGGAATACGCATATTGTGACAAACTTTCAATGAGGTAGAGTCAATAAACGCAATGCCTGTTGGCTTGGCAAATCGTTGTTTGAGGTAGCTGCATAAGTCAGGTAAGACGGTTTGTAGCAGCTTCAACACTCGCGTGTAACTGACCAAGTCGGAGAAATAGTGTCGCCAATATTGGCAAGCAAATTGAGTGTAATAGGTTTTAAAGTCTCGATAACCTGATTGGTGAAAAGCAATCAAAATGGTCATTACTTCGCTAGACGTTAGCCGTGATGGCTTGATCCGTTGCTTCTCAACTGTTGCAATTAAGTGTGCTTACCATTGTGGTTCAAATGACAAACAAAAATCACTGACACCTACATAAATTGAGTCTAAGTTGTTCATGCCCTTGTCCTTGGTAATCTTGTGTCTCTTGGTCGAAAGATCTGATCATCACTAGGGCATTTAGTTCAATTTCTTATGCGCAGTCCAGGTTAATTTACTTTTAATACATGTGCACTTTATGAAAAATAAAGTCAAACCATTGGCTCAAAGTTTATAGATGTAGGTAGTTGGAAAAGTGAAAAGTTATATATTCATTTTTCGTTTAGCTAATTTGTACGCTAGCTTTTGGAGCAGGTTGTTATTGCCACCTGGTCGCCATGTTTTCTTGAACTGGTTGGTGTAGGCATCGAAATGTAAGCCATAAGGTATTGCTATAACATCGCCGCGATTTAGCAGAATCTTGGCAACATTGGCTCCCGTGACGCCAGCGGCTAATTTACAGGCTATGGTAGTAGATGGGCCTTTTTTGTTTGCCAGATCCAGCTTGCTCGGGTCGACAAGATAAGCTTGTTGCAAAGCGGCAGGTGTTAGGCCAAGGAAAAAACGCAGGTACTGTTCATTTTCGCTGTAACCTTCTAGGCGAAAATATTCTTCAAATGTCATCCCGCCGGGTAAAAAGTTAAGGTAGGCGGTTCCCATACCAATCGGGGCTGCCGTGGTCGCAGGAATGTTTTTCTCTGCACATAGTCGAAATACTCGCTTGCGCGCTTCAAGGGCAAAGAAGTCGAGTGAGTCGACATAGCAGTCGGCATTTTTTAAAAACTCTTCGGTGTTTGCTTCGTTTATGCCCTCAGGAAAAGTTTTAAACTCAATTTCAGGATTAATGGCTTTTGCCATAGCAATCATGGTATCAAGTTTTTTCTGGCCGTAGGTGTCAACGGTAGCGCCCACTTGTCGGTTGGTGTTCTCACAACCAAACTCGTCAAAATCGGAAAGATTAAATTTGGTGATCCCCAGCCTTGCTAGCGTTAGTACGTGGTCACCGCCAACTCCCCCCATTCCGGCAATAGCGATACGTTTACTCTTTATTATTTGCTGCTCTGCTTCGGTCACCCACCCGATATTACGAGAAAAGGCGATATCGTAATCAAACGTATGACTCATGTGAGATTTCCATATTATTTATCTAGTGGGTTGGCAAAAGGAACAAGGAACATTTGATTCGACAGATCGTTGAATATCTTTTGGTATAGTTCAGCTAATTCAGGACTTAGATGAGAGCAAAAACCTGAACGTTCAAGATGAAACATAGCACGAATGCCATGATAATCCATTTCTTCACCGCATTGAACAAATGGTAGACCAAAACGTGTTAAACGGCGATTGAGTCTAGGCTCCATCATAACGAATGCTCCCCTGTGATTACAAATGTCTGCCAACGCCACAGCAGCTATATATAGTCCCATGGCAATATTGGGAAAATTGCGGCGCTCTTCTTCGGTATAAACAGTTGCAGGGTTGATACTTTTCAGCACGAACGGCACATTTTTTTCATTTTCACGACGACGAAAGCTTGATAACACCGCTAGACGAGATATTTCACCAAAGCTACCACGCGGCAGTTGCGTCGAATCTATAACGTCTTTTCGAGCACTTTCTAAACAGTGCGCTTCAAAGGGGAGCTTTAGCTCTGGTTGATTGGATGGGGGAATCACCAGCCGCACGCAGCCAGCGTATACCCCCGTTCTTTTGTGCTCTAGTAGACAGTGGAATGCGTAGTCGTCACATTCATCTGTTTCCATATGGCGTTCGTTCTCAGGCTCCCATCCAAGCTCTGCTGCATACACACCATAGCGAATTTTAAAGGCTTCTTGTCGAAGTGCCTTAGTGTTGGCAAACTTAATCTGAAAATGTTGGGCGAAATTTTCGGCTAATGAATATCCGGCCATATCTTTTCCATCGTTGTTACATCAAAAATTGGCGTTTATTTGTACGCCCTTAACTAACTATAACAAGTTATTTTGATATTTCACCAAATAATCAGCGATTGTCTGAAAATTTTACATAAAGCTAAACCAATGAATTTATAATAAAATTTCACTCAATTCAGGTTGGCTCAGAAACGCTTGTGGGCTGGCTGTGGCACCGTAAGCGCCCGACTGATAAACGGCGATATAGTCACCGATTTCAATGGGAGGGAGTGGCACTTTATCCGCCAGAATATCGAGTGGGGTACAAAGCGGGCCGACAATTGTCGCTGTAGACAACTCGTCATTCGAACAACCTACTTTATTGCCTACAACCACTGGATAGTTTTTTCTAATAACTTGTCCGAAGTTACCAGAGTTCGCTAGATGATGGTGTAAGCCGCCATCACAAACCGCATAGGTCGTGCCGCGCGATTCTTTGACATCAACAACCTTGCACACATAAAGTCCAGCTTCCCCCACAAGGTAGCGGCCAAGCTCCATGATCAATTCTATATCTTTTAGCGTTGAATATTGGGCGATAAGACTCGCTAAATTGTCTGTGACTAATGATAAATCAAGCCGCTGCTCACCAGCGAAATACGGAATACCTAAGCCGCCACCAATATTGATGTAGTCAATGGGTACGGGTGTCATGGCAACTAGTTCTTCCGCTAACGCAAAGGTTTTCTGATGCATTTCCATCAACGCTGCTTCTTTTAGGTTTTGCGAACCAGCGTAGATATGAAAGCCGCGAAAGTTAAGCGCTTGATAATCCAACTCAGCCAAAATACTCGGTAACTGCTCTTGATCAATACCGAAAGGCTTGGCACCACCAGCCATTTTCATGCCTGATGCTTTTAATTCAAATGCTGGGTTGATGCGAATGGCAATATTGGGCTTTAGCGCGAGTTGCTTACCTAGCGCAATTGCGCGATTAATCTCGGTGAGCGATTCAGCGTGCAAGGTAATACCGGCAACAATAGCCGCGCGGATATCGTCTTCCGTTTTTCCGGGGCCTGCGAAGCTAATTTCATTGGCGGGCATGCCCGACTGAATAGCGAGCAACATTTCTTTGCTTGAGGCGACATCGAAACCACTAACAAGTGGCTGCATAAAGTTGACCAAAGGGGGATACGGGTTGGCCTTTATCGCGTAGTGTAACGAAATTTCTGGGGGGAGTGCGTTTTTGAGTTGTTTAACGGTTTGTGCAAGCGTTACGCGATCATAAACATAAAATGGTGTTCGCCCAACCAGCATCTCAATGTGTGAAAGCGTTTTATCGCCAATCATTAGTTGATGATTTTGCTGTTGAAATGGCGTTAGTGAATCATGTGCTTTCATAACGTTAATCCGTGTAAATCCCTTGGTAATCGCGGTTTAGCATAGCGCGGTCAATTTTGCCGTTAGCATTGTGTGGCATGTTATCAAGCACAATGATCCGTTTAGGTACCATAAAGTTGGCGAGCTGTTTCTGACAATGCTTGTTAATCGATTTGCTCAGTTCTTCATGACTGGTTTCGGTTGAGGCCAGCACAAAGGCCACGATGGCTTGGCCTAACTCTGGGTGCTTGGCACCAATCACCGCAGCTTCTGCAACGTGTTCGTGCTGATATAACGCCTCTTCAACTTCCATTGGACTGATGCGATAGCCAGAGCTTTTGATCATCTCATCTGCTCGCGCGACGAAATAGAGATAACCTTCCTCATCTTGCTTGACGGTATCGCCGGACCAGACCGCCATTTCTGATAACATAATACCTTGAGGTTTACCTGGCGCTGGCTTAAAACGGGCGGCCGTTTTCTCAGGGGCATTCCAATAGCCTAAACTTACCAACGGGCCAATATGAACCAGCTCACCAGGCTCATCTGGCGCGCACCTCGTGCCGTCTGACTTAACCACAACCACCTCTGCATTGGGAATTGCTTTCCCCATTGAGCCGGGTTTATTGTCTACTTGCTCTGGTGGCAAATAAGTCGACCTAAATGCCTCAGTCAGGCCATACATCAGATAAGGTTTCGCTTGAGGCAATTTTTCGCGCAGTGTGGCGAGATTTGCTTGTGTTAAAGCACCTCCGCTATTGGTGAAATAACGAATGGATTGGCCGCTGCCATCAGGCCACTTCAAACTGCATAACTGACTGTAGAGTGGCGGCACCGCGGCAAGTCCTGTGACTTGGTATTTGTCTATGGTTGAAAGTACATCGCGCGGCAGCAAGTAATCCAGTAAAACACATGACGCGCCAACAGCAAAAGCGGTTGTAAGCTGGCTTAAACCGTAGTCAAAACTGAGCGGTAGCACAGCCAAAATGACATCGTCTGCGGTGTTTTCCAAATATTGTGCAACTGATTGCGCACCCACCACCATATTGTGATGAGATAAAACAACGCCTTTGGGCTTGCCTGTACTGCCTGATGTGTAGAGAATCGCCGCCATATCGCTTGCGGTTTGCGTGTGTAATGTTAATGCTTGTGTACTGTGATTAGCAAAGTGCCCCCAGCTAATGATTTTCGCCTCGCCAATTTGGCGTGCTTCTTCATCATTGGCGTCTAATAAGATTACATATTTCAGGCTAGGGAGTTGAGTAATGCGCTCTGCTAACGGCGTTAGCCTTGCTTTGTTGGTGATGAGTATTTGGATATCGCAATCGTTAACAATGTGACTCACTTGCGGCGCTTTTAGCACAGGGTTAATCGGTACAAAGGTACCTCCGGCGGCAGAGCAAGCAAATATAGCTTCAACGGCCTCAATACTTTTCGGTAGGTACACACCAAGGCGTTGATAGCGCTTTAGCCCAATCGCCTGCATACAGCTTGCTAGATGGTTGACTGCCTGTGCCAGCGCTTGGTAAGTGAGTTGCTGATTTTTATCGTGAAGTGCAGTTGCATCAGGCGTTTTTAATGCGCTTCGTTCAATCAGTTCGTGTAATAAAATGGCCATTTTTCATCCTGAAAGCAATATGTACCAGAGAAACGGCGGATACCGCGATTGCTTGTTATTATGACCATGTTCACACCCTGTTAACAAGCCTTAGGCACGGGTTTGTTCACCATTGAAGTGAGGGGTATTAGCCGTTGAACCCAGACAACTGGGGTTGTACCGCTGTTTTTACTTTTGTTTTCACCGGAATAATGTCTCTTGCCGTAGTGTAGCCCGTTTCGAATAAGGCGAGTTTTTGTTGTCTCGTAAGATTGAAATCAACGGCAGAGCAATCGCCAGTGTTGACCACAATCGTATTGTGCCAAAACGCGTCGTTGATGTATTCGCGTGACAATGTCGTCATAAAAGTACGAATGAGCAAGGTGATGTAATTGAAAATGGGCAGCAAGCCAGTGACTTTCAGGTCTTGATACTCATGCTCGCCGCGCAGGCGAAAGCATAACACAGGGGTAGAATTACCATCCCAATCGCGATGCAGGGCATCTTCTGAGAGAATACTGCCATCGACCATAATGCGTTTGCCAAAAGGTTTGAAGCTAAACACGAGCGGAATCGACATTGAAAATCGTACGGCAAGTGAGACTTTCATATTGGGCGTACGCTCGCGATCAAATATCACCGGTTGGCCGCTTTTCACATCAGTAGCGACGATATGCAATGACTTATCCATTTGCGCAAAGGTTTTACCCGCAAGCAGCTCATCGACCCAGCGTTCAAAAAAATCACCTGAGCTTAGCCCGCCGTTGCGGATCAATTTTAATAAGGAGAACTCGCGAAACTGGTTGTAGTCCGTATTGATCGCAATATGCTTCATTTGCTCCAGCGAATGGCCGGCGGCGTATAAGCTGGCAACAATACTGCCGCCGGAAACGCCAACGATATCATCAAACTCAACACCGAGCTGTGCCAGTGCTCGTAGAATACCAATATGGGCAGGTAACCGGGTTCCGCCTCCTGCCATAATAGGGATTATTTTTGTCGTCATAGCTAAACCTCGCCAACAATTAGCATTATTATGGTTTATAGTTGGAAAAGTTACCTAAAATTGACAGACTTAGAGATGAAACTAGCTCACTACAAAGGAAGGTTTATGCGCATCTTGACCTCATTAATTGCGTTGTTTTTACTGGTAAATACTGCCTATGGTCACGATATGGTTAGCTTGGTTAAAAAAGTGAAGCCATCAGTTGTTGGTATTGGTGTTTATACACCTCTAGGCAATCCTAAAAATGAATTGCGCGGCACAGGCTTTGTGATTGGCAACGGCCACTATGTGGCGACTAATCACCACGTTTTACCAGAAGTCCTCGATCCCGAGCGATTACAAGAAATGGTGGTTTTTGTCGGAGTTGGCCGTGATGCTAAAGCGCGTAAAGCGACAATTGTTGGGTCATCTCGCTATCACGACTTAGCGATATTAAAAATCGAAGGAGAGCGACTTCCTGCCATGTCGCTTGCCGGCGATGATTTCTATCCCGAAGGCAGCGAAGTGGGCTTCACGGGGTTTCCCATAGGCGCCATTCTCGGCTTGTTTCCGGTTACCCATAAAGCGATGTTAGCGAGTATTACACCGGTTGTGATCCCGGTGAAAGACACGCGCGAGATGTCGATCACTATGCTCAAGCGGTTGCGCGACCCTTATATGGTTTATCAATTAGACGGTACGGCTTACCCCGGTAACAGTGGTAGTGCGCTTTATGACGAAACGGGGAAAGTGATTGGCGTTATCAACAAAGTCTTTGTGCAAAGTACCAAAGAGGCGGTTATTTCCAATCCCAGCGGTATCACTTATGCAATCCCCGTTCGACACTTACGTAAACTAATGCGTGATAACCAAGTTTCAGAATAAACTAGCACCAGCATCATCAAGTGCCAGAGAGTTGGTATTTCCGCTGAGTGCGCGTTAAAGCAAGTGAGCTAAAGCAACTTGATTTTATGTACCTGCTTTACGCGCTTGGTTTTACGCGAATTATTCTGCACTTGCCGTTAGTGACCCACCGTAGCTGGTTTTGCGATACAAGGCGGACAAGGGCACTAATTCAATACCGTGTTGTTTAAGTTGGGGGATCAGCTTGGTTAAGGCGGCCACGGTTTCTGGATGTGGATGGGCGATAGCAATCGCAGTTTGCTGGCGCTTGGCCTTATTTATCAGCTGTTGGAACTGGCCTGCAATGTATTGATGAGACAATTGATTGTCTAAGAAAACATGGCGGCTCATGGCTGGCACGCCCATGCGATCGGCGATAGTTCTTCCTAATGATTTGGGGCTGGTGACGCTGTCGAGAAACAACAATTCTCGTTTTTTAAGAAACTTCATTGTCCACAACATAGGTTTCGCCAAGGTCGTTAAATGGCTGCCCATGTGGTTATTAATGCCAATGGCAAAGGGGACTTCCTGTAGAGATTCATCAAGCGAAGCGGCAATAGCGGCCTCGCTCATGTTGGCTGTGAGTGCCCCAGGCCCCAGTTTTTTACCCTGCGTCGATTCCATCGGTATGTGCAAAATAACATCTTGATTGCGGCGATTAGCTTCTTCTGCAATGCGTTTTCCGTAAGGGGTTTGAGGCAGTACGGCATAGGTGATATTACCGGGAATAGTCAGCACCTGCCGATCGGTTGTACGATAGCCAATATCATCAATGACAATGGCGATTTGAGCAGGTTTAGCGTGCGCAAGTGTGCTTACCAAAAGCAAAAAAACGGAGAAGAAGCGAATCACGAACTTAGCATTTTATTTTGTTGTTATAACGCAAGCCTATCAGCTTTGCTCAAGTTGGTCGATGCGTTCTTGGAAGGCGTTGGGATTATTTACACCAAATTTTCGGGTTGACGGCTTTGCCTCGATGACGTATCTCAAAGTACAGACCCGGCTCACTTTGCCCGCCACTTTGGCCGACGAGTGCAATTGGCTCACCCGGCTCAACCGTATCGCCAACATTTTTCAATAGTGCTTGATTGTGGCCGTACAAACTCATGTACCCTTTACCGTGATCAATCACAGTCACTAAGCCATAGCCTTTTAACCAGTCCGCAAAGAGTACTTTACCGGAATAAATACTGGTCACTTGCTTGCCGACACCCGCAGAGAGCATAACGCCTTTCCAACGCAAATAACCTTGTTTTCGCGTGCCAAAAGAATGCTTCACTCGGCCACTTACTGGCCAACGCAGTTTACGTTTTAACTTGCCTAGTCCCGGTAAATTCTTAGCTAATGCACTTTGACGCGCCAAGCGCTCTAATTCGGCGACAAGGTTTGCTTCTTCTTGTTCAAGTTTGGCGAGTTTTTGCTTGTTCGATAATAGCTCCTTGCGCAGTGCGGTCAGTGTTGCTTTGCGTTGTTGCTTGCTTTGCTCTAGCGCTTTTCTCTGTGTTTGCTGTGTCTTTTGTAAGTTAGCTAACTGCGCCGCTTTTGCTTGCTGTTCAACTTCAACTTCCGATAACCTTGCAATGGTTGCTTGAAACGACTCTATTTCTTCAATTCGGGCTTTGTTCAGGTATTGATAGTAGGTTAGCGAGCGCTGCACTTGACTTGACTCTTCCTGATTGAGGAGCATTTTTAGATAATCGTGCTGGCCTGTGGTGTAGGCTGTGCGCAGCTGATGTGCCAATGCTTTTTCTTGCTGCTGCTTGTCTTTTGTCAGCTGTCGCTTTTCCTTTGCCAGGCTGGTGAGTTTTTTTTGCGTCGCGGTTAACGACTTGCCCGTAGTGTTAATGGCTTTGGCCACTTTTGCGATGGCAAAGTCATCTTTCTTGAGTTGGGCATTGAGCTTGCGACGTTTTTTGCTGACCTGAACAATGGCAGATTTCTGCTCTGCAATTTCCCTTTGAACCGATGAGAGCTGTTTTTTAGAGCCACCCTGAGTGTTTTGCTCTTTACTTTGAGCTTGATTTTGCATCGCCAAGGCCGCGCTTGGGGCAATTGCTAACGCTGTTACCAGCGCGCCGGCCAAGGCAATCGACAGTGCACCGCTAGCGGCAAAGCCAGTTGCGGTGCGTGGTTTTTTTCTCAACAAGTGCACGGGGTCGTACTAGCTCAGTTGCATCAACACCTTACCCGTCATTTCCGCTGGTTGCTCAAGCCCCATTAAATACAATAGGGTTGGGGAAATATCGCTCAGCGCGCCATCATTGACGGGCGTTGCACTGCGGCCAACATAAATCAGCGGTACAGGTTCACAAGTATGTGCGGTATGTGCTTGACCAGAGGTTGGGTTTACCATTTGCTCAGCATTGCCGTGATCGGCGGTAATCAAACATTCACCGCCAACTTTTTGCAAGGCTTCAACCACGCGGCCAATGGCCTTATCAACGGCTTCACAGGCTTTTACGGCAGCATCAAATTTACCGGTATGACCGACCATATCGCCATTGGGGTAATTACAAACGATAAAATCGTGCTCACCACTTTCAATCGCGGCAACCAGTTTGTCGGTTAGGATGGGCGCGTTCATTTCTGGTTGTAAGTCATAAGTGGCTACTTGCGGTGACGGTACTAAAATACGCTGTTCGCCGTCAAACTCGGCTTCCTTACCACCACTAAAAAAGAAGGTCACGTGAGCGTACTTTTCTGTTTCAGAGATACGCAATTGCGTTTTGTTGTGCTTAGCTAGCCATTCACCCATCACGTTATTGAGTGGCTCTGGCGGAAATGCGCAGCTCGTCTTGATGTCGGCGGCGTACTCAGTGAGCATGACAAAATCACTAATGGCAGGCACTTTGGCGCGTTCAAAACCATCGAACGCCGAGTCGACAAAAGCACGCGTAAATTGGCGTGCGCGATCTGCTCTAAAGTTCATAAATACCAAAGCATCGCCATCTTCAATGGTGATTGCTTGGCCATCAGCGTCGGTAATGACACTAGGTTTGACAAACTCGTCATTTTCGTCGCGATCATAAGCTGCTGCTAAGGCATCGACAGCAGAGCCGTATTGATATTCTGCTTGGCCACTGACCATCAAATTGTAGGCCGCTTCCACGCGCTCCCAGCGTTGATCTCTGTCCATGGCGTAGTAGCGGCCAACAATTGACGCAACTTGACCATTGCCTAGTGCTTCGAATTTAGCTTGCGCCTTGACTAGTGAGTCGTGAGCACTGCGTGGTGGCGTGTCGCGACCATCTAAAAAGGCGTGCAGGTATACTTTTTCAGCGCCGCGAGCTTTCGCTAGCTCCATCATGGCAAAAATGTGATCTTCATGGCTGTGCACACCACCCGGCGACATCAGGCCGAAGATATGTAGGGCTTTGCCCGCAGCTTTGGCCTTATCAACCGCGCTGCACAAAGCGCTATTGTCAACGAACGTTTGATCGTCAATGGCTTTGGTGATGCGAGTGAAGTCTTGATACACGATGCGACCAGCGCCAAGGTTAACGTGCCCAACTTCTGAGTTGCCCATTTGCCCCTCCGGTAAGCCAACGGCCATGCCAGAAGTACCAATGAGCATATTAGGAAAGCGCGCCTTCAAGTCGTCAAGTACAGGAGTGTTGGCGTGAAAAATAGCGTTTGATTCTTGGTTTTCACGGTAACCCCAGCCGTCAAGGATAAGTAGTACCATTGGCTTCTTCGTTGGCATTCGATATTTCCTAATTCTAAATTGGCGAAAAACTGGAAGATTATTTTACACAGATGGCGGCCAATAGCACTAGCTAACGGGAAATTTGTCGGTGTTTATCGAGTAGATAAATATCACTGGCGGCATAGGTTTGGGTTTGGCTGGTGAAGTCTGTATACTGTCGGCGTTTTTAGTTTCAACCCACAATGGTAAGTATTTATGGATCAATTAATGGTTTTTGCCGCCAATCACCCATTGCTAAGCACTGCTTGGGTCGCATTGTTCGTTGCAATTATTGTGATCACTGTGATGATCAAAATGTCACCGGTAAAACAGTTATCACCGCAAGAATTAACGTTTCAGGTCAACAAAGAAAACGGCGTAGTTGTCGATATTCGAACTGACAAAGAATTCAAAACTAGTCGCATTATTGATGCCGTTCACTTAACGCAAGAAAAAGCCAATAAAAATGACTTTGCCGCCCTTGAAAAACATAAAGACAAACCCATTATTGTCGTATGCACCGCTGGTTTAACGGCAACAAAAGTCGCGAATCAACTGATGAAAGCAGGCTTTACCCAAGTGAGTTTGTTGAAAGGTGGTATGAATGCATGGGTTGGTGCTGGCTTACCAGTTGCCAAGAAGTAGATAAAAATTTAAAGAGGTCGTTATGGCGGTAAAAATCGAAATTTATACAAAAGGGTATTGCCCTTACTGTAGCCGAGCTAAGTCGCTGCTTGATTACAAAGAAGTCGAGTACACTGAGTACCGCATCGATAAGCAACGCGAATTACGCGATGTGATGATCGAGCGTGCAGATGGCGGCCGTACGGTTCCTCAAATTTTTATTAATGATGCCCATATTGGCGGTTGTGATGATTTAGTCGCATTAGAGCACGCCAAAAAACTAGATGCATTACTCGCGCAATAAATCGCGCGACGAATTGAATACCAAGTTTTAAATAGCATTTTAAAACGTTAGTTAGCGCTATTTAGCTAAAACATAGTAATAACAGAAACGCACAGTGACTCTTGCCGTGCAATAAATTAATAGGAATATTTCAAATGGCTGATGAAAATCAAAACCCAGCAGAGCAAGCGGCACCTCAGTTTGCGATTCAACGTGTGTACACTAAAGACATTTCTTTTGAAACACCTAACTCACCAGCGATTTTCCAAAAAGAATGGAAGCCAGAAGTTAAGCTAGACATTGATACTCGCTCAAACAAGTTGCACGACGAAACTTATGAAGTGGTATTGGCGGTGACGGTAACGGCAACGGTTGAAGGTCAAACTGCATTTTTAGCGGAAGTACAACAAGCGGGTATTTTCACCATTGGCAATATTGACGAAGGTCAATTAGCACATATGATCGGTGCGTTCTGCCCGAATACCTTATTCCCGTATGCACGTGAAACCATTGCTAACCTAGTTAACCGTGGTTCATTCCCACAGCTTAACTTAGCACCAGTAAACTTTGACGCTTTGTTTGCTTCTTACTTACAACAACGCCAAGCGCAGCAAGAAGCGGCGAGCACAGAAGCTCACTAGTTGAGGCCATGACTGTGCAAACAGCCAAAATATCTGTGATAGGGGCAGGGTCGTATGGCTCTGCCCTTGCTATATGTTTCGCCAGAAATGGTCACCGCACTGTGCTTTGGGGCCGTGATCAAGTGCAAATGCAAGCCATGGCGTCATCGCGTAGTAATGAGAAATACCTGCCCGGTTGCCAGTTCCCTGATAGCTTAGTCATCGAGCCTGATGTTGCCCGCGCAGTTCAAGCCAGTGATATTGTGCTTGTGGTCGTGCCTAGCCATGTGTTTGGTGATATGTTGCAACAAGTTAAACCTCACCTTAATGCCAATGCCAAGTTAGCGTGGGCAACCAAAGGGTTAGATCCTGACTCTGGCCATTTATTGCAAGAAGTGGCGCGTGATATTCTAGGTGGCGATATCAGCTTAGGTGTGCTTTCAGGGCCAACCTTTGCCAAAGAAATGGCGGCGGGCTTACCGACTGCGATTTCGTTATCATCAACCGACGACAGTTTTGTCACTGAACTGTCTGAATTGCTGCATTGTGAAAAAACCTTCCGCGTATACAGTAATAACGACTTTATCGGTGTTCAGCTTGGCGGTGCCGTAAAGAATGTGATCGCTATTGGTGCTGGCATGGCTGACGGTATTGGCTTTGGCGCTAATGCCCGCACGGCACTGATTACACGTGGTTTGGCGGAAATGACCCGTTTAGGTGCAACATTAGGCGCTGAACCCGCAACCTTTATGGGCATGGCTGGTTTAGGCGATCTTGTGCTCACGTGTACCGATAACCAATCGCGAAATCGACGTTTTGGCTTGGCATTAGGCCAAGGTAAAGATGTAGACACAGCGATGACCGACATTGGCCAAGTGGTCGAAGGTTATCGCAATACCAAAGAAGTGTTTATGCTCGCAGAGCGCCAAGGGGTGGAGATGCCAATTGTCGAGCAAGTTTACCAAGTGCTTTATCAAGGTAAACCCGCGCTGCAAGCCGCATCTGACTTACTTTCTCGCGAAAAGAAATTTGAGTAACAGCCTAGCCTGTTACTCGATTTATCGCTAGCTCGTCGCCTTACTTTTTAGTGACTAGCAACATACCAACCACTAGAAATATTGCGCCGAGTATTCGATTAAATGTAATTTCAATTTTGGGATATCCCAGCCAACCATTTTGATCCAATGCCAAGGATGCAATCACCTGTCCACATACTATTGAAATTGCCAAGACTAATGCACCTAGCTTAGGGGCTAAGAATATAGACATCGCTATATTGAATGCACCGAATACTCCACCTAGCCATGCCCACCAAGGAATTGTCGCCACTGAATTGGGTCTAAACCAAGGATCTCCTTGAATTAAGGCGATTATTCCCAACACTATAGTGCCGACCAGAAACGAAATAAAAGCTGCTTGTATCGGGTTGCTTAATGCCAACCTAAGTTGAGAGTTTACGCCTGCCTGTGATGCCAGTGAGAAGCCAATTAGTATGCTAAATGGCAGTAACAAATATATTCCAAGATTGCCCACCTTCTAGTGTCTCCCCTGTGTCAGGATAGTCGTCAGTTTAATGCTTAAATGCCATTAGCAAAATCGAGCTGACGCCACGCTTCATAAATAATGACTGCTGCCGAATTGGATAAATTCATGCTGCGACTGCCTGTGACCATAGGAATGCGAATTTTATGCTCATCGGGAATTTGGTCGCGAACCACATCGGGAAGTCCTTTAGTCTCGGAGCCAAACATCACGTAGTCGCCTTGTGCAAAGGTTACTTGATGATGATAGCGCGTGGCTTTAGTGGTGATGGCATACAGGTTTTTAGGCTGCTCACTGGCGATAAAGGCGTCAAAGTTCTCATGTCGTTTTAAATTGGCAAATTCGTGATAATCAAGCCCCGCGCGCTTTAGTCGCTTGTCTTCAATAGAAAAACCAAGTGGCTCAATTAAATGCAGACGAAAGCCAGAATTCGCGCACAAGCGAATAATATTGCCAGTATTGGGTGGGATTTCAGGCTGGAATAGCACTACATCTAACATAATCATCAATCTTTAAGCGAAAATTGCGGCGTATTATATACCCATGCTATTTCAAGATACATGGTTTCAGCGCTTTCACAGGGACTCAATATCAAGGCGCAGCTTGCCGGAATGGTTATTCCCTTTCAATAAGCTGCAACGCAGAGAGTGAGTTCCTGTGAAGCGCCCTCTCTACCTTAAAAAATGGGTTGGTTTAAAAGCGATTTATGCGGTGTTATTGATTTTACTTTTCATGTAGCAAAAGGGGAACGGCCATTCTCTGCAATCAATGCTTTGCCTGCATGGACGCACAGGTACTTGGGTTACGCAGGGAGCATGTAACCTGTGCCTAAATCGCTTTTAATTCCAACTGAAACAAGTACTTTGAAGTAGCATGGGTATAGCCCCAATCCGCCGCATTAGATAATAGTGCTAGGTACTTATGGTAGACGCTTATTTTGACGCTTGCTGGAACCAATTAAGCGTTTGCACAATGCCATCAATGCGATATTTGTCTAACTCAAAGAAAATTTCATGGCGAGCACCGGCAATCACAGCAGGCTTGCCCTCAGGGCACGATTGTGGGTGAGCCGCGTGCAGTGCTTGGCAAAAATCATTTTGCGCTTGGTTGTCTACAACTGTGTCACTACCCGCTTGCAGTACTATGGTTGGCACAGTTAATTTATGGATGTCGCTAAAGATATCTTTGTTCACTTGCACTGCCTCACTTAACCAACGGAAAGTCACGCCGCCGAGCTGTAAATCAGGCGTTGATTGATACAAGTGAGTAAAAATTTCATAACGCACTGGCGATTGCATTAAGGCATTGTCAGCAAATGGTGTGCTGCTGTATCCGCTTTGGCCGAGAAAATACCAGGAATCGTCGCTAAACCATTGCGACAAGGTGTCGCCGCTGCCAATAATAAACTCGCCTAACCAGCTTGGAATGCCGCCACTGTTAACTGCAATCATAGGTGAGGCGAGTACCGCCGCTTTAATGGGCGTTTGGTAGCGTTGTAGGTAACGAGCGCTAATTGCGCCACCCATGGAATGTGCTAGTAGGAAAATATCTTGCTGACATTGCGGTTGGACAATATTGTCAACAAAGAAGTGTAAATCGTCGCTGTAGTGATCGAACTCGGCAACATAGCCTTTGTGCTCATCACTTTGCATTCGGCCTGATAACCCTTGGCCGCGATGATCGATAATAAACAAGTTATAACCCGCATTCGTCAGGTCGAATGCGAGTTCTTGGTATTTAAGGTAACTTTCCGAGCGGCCTGGCACCAACAGTAAGCACTTGTTGCGCGATGGCGAGAGAAATTGTGCGTAACGAATACTCACATCATCAACACCACTGAACTCACTAAATTGGCCAGTTTGCCAAAAGCTTTTTATCTCATTGTCATAGCGTGTTGGTAATGCTTGCTCTGAGGTAGTTGACCACGGAGTGCTTGCTGCTGAAGCTTGTGTAGTTGTTAAAGTCATAGAAATTGCGAGTAATCCAGCCAGTAAATCTTTCATATTGTTATTAATATCTTGAGATGCTTGGACTATGGTACGCAATTCCGCTGAAAATAACAGCATAGTAGGAGTTAATTTCGTTGGGCTAAGTTATGTTTTATTAGCTGTTTCGCCATCAGCCGTACACCGAAATTATCGCCCCGCTTTTATGTGCTTTTATGTGCTATTACTTGCGTTAATGTGATCTCTGGTTAGCCTAAGGCTTAGGCAAGGTTATCGTCACTGTTAGGCCGCCGTCAGCATTGTTACTGGCGCTAATCTCCCCTCGGTGAGCAACCACTGCTTGCTTGGCTATTGCCAGGCCCAATCCGGTGCCACCGGTTAACCGATCGCGCGCACTCGCGACGCGATAAAATGGGTCAAAGAGTTTGCTCAGTGCTAGTTCAGGTACGCCGTTGCCCTGATCGCTAATGCTGAGGGTGACATGCGTTTTTTGCTCATCAAGTTCAACGACAACCGCGCTATTCGAAGGTGCATACTTGATGGCGTTGCAAATAATATTGCCAACCGCACTGGCGATCAGCGTTTCGTCCAGCTCCAACTGAGGATTGCCGTTTGCAGTCAGTGAAATAGTGATCTGTTTGTCTTGTCCCAGAAAGTTACCATCGTCGACTAAGTGAGTTAACAAGGGAGTTAAGTTGCAAGGCTGCTTGGTGATCGCTTGAGCGCTATTTTCTAGTCGAGATAGGGTTAACACGTGTTCGATCATCTCGTCTAAACGAGCGACTTCTCGTTCACTGCGCTGGATGTATTGTTCAAGTGTTTCAGCATCGTCTTTGTGTTTTTGTGCCAATGCCAACGCCATTTGTAAGCGGGTCAGTGGGGAGCGCAGTTCATGGGATACATCACCTAATAATCGCTGATGTGCCGACACATTGTCAGACAACTTATCTGCCATTTGATTAAACGCTTGAGCCAACGTTCCGAGCTCGTCACTGCGCTTGTCGTCATTTTCCACCCGTATGGCTAAATCCCCTTGTCCAAAGCGATCCGCGACTTTGGTGATATTTGAAAGCGGTCGACTCAATGAACGCGCCAGCAGCCAGCACAAGGCAAAACTAACGATGACAGGTGTGCCAATTCTTGCCCAGTAAGGTAGCTGTTGCATAAAAAAGCCGAGCGTGCGAAAGCGACTGGTATGGCGTTTGTAAAAGGCCAAGTATTGCTGGCCGTTAACGTCAAGTGTCAACGGCCCGGTGATTTGAGAATGAGGGAAAATCCAGGTTTGTTTCTCGCTGAAAATATTGGCCTGAATAAACTCGTTAACATAGGGATGTTCTGGATGGCCGCCAATTACTGGCTGGTTATTGTTTAACGGCTTTAACATCAAGTACTTAAAACTGCGCTTGTTGCGACGGTGGCGACTATTGTGAATAAACTTGGCGAGATTGGCGGGTTGTGCCCGCTCGATAATTTCGGTGATACGCGTTAGCCGCTGTAAATCACCTTTATCGGTCGCGATTTCGATGTATTGCTGACTCAGTTGAATGGAGACAAAACGCGTTGCAGCAATGGCACAGATGGTGACTAACCAAAACCACAGAAACAGTTTAACCTTGATCGAGCTTAGGTGGCGTTTAACGGACGTGAATACTGAGGCCTGAGCAGGATTAATCAAGCTTGTCTCCGGCTAGGAATATATAGCCAGCACCGCGTACGGTTTTAATTTTGTCGTCGCTGGCATATTGGCTAATTTTACGGCGAATATTACTCACGTGCATGTCGATACTGCGATCAAAAGGGCTTAGCTTTCGTCCCAGTACGTGTTGTGACAGTTGCTCTTTACTGACAATCACACTGTGTTGACTCATCAATTCGAATAAAATTTCAAACTCGGTGCCGGTTAGCTCTAACAGGTGGTCAGCACATTTGACTTGGCGTGTCGCGTTGTCGATGACAACATCATTAATATTAAGCAAGCTGCTGTTGCCTGTGTGTTGCTTGGTGATATCAATGCGCCTAAAAATCGCTTTAATTCTGGCGAGCAGCTCTTGGTGATGAAATGGCTTAGGTAAGTAATCGTCGGCGCCCAGCTCTAAGCCGAGTATACGGTCACTGTCATCGCCCTTTGCCGTCAACATTAAGATCGGAATGCTGTGTTTACCTCCCAAGGCTTTTAATACGTCAAAACCATTGAGTTTGGGCATCATCACATCTAATAAAATCAAATCAATATCTTGATCAAAAGCTTTAGCTAGGCCACTAGCACCATCATGACGACACGTGATGGTAAAGCCTTCTGCTGACAGGTAACTGCTCAGTAGTTCACTTAGTTCAATATCGTCATCAATAATTAAAATGTGTTTTGTCATAGCGTTTAGGCGTTCACTCTTGGTTTGTTAACGTCTGCTTTCCAGATTATTCAGCATGCAGCGATGCACAATACCAATTGGCACCATTTGGGTTCATAGGTTCGCATTTTATCAGGTTATTAAAGCAGCGATTGAGATCTTTACACACCTTTACAATGGCTTTGCGCATCTTTGCATTGCAGTTCTTATACTGAATTTGAACGTTGATTGGAATGAATTGAGAGGAATATTATGACCAGCACTAACCAAGCCCAAACGTTGAATGCCGCTAAGCTAAACAAGCTAGACAAACTAAACAAGCCAGTGTTAAAGCGCGCCATGCTGACGAAAATGATCGCTACAGTTGCGACACTTGGTGTGTTAGCAGCGCCAGCGGCGTATAGCCATAGCAATGAAGCAACCGCTAGTCACGAGCATCATGACAGAAAGGCTCATCGTGCGATGAAAGGTCATCACAGTGCCAAAATGCTAAAGAAAATGAAACGCTACCTTGAGCTGAGTGACGAACAAGTCACGCAAATTAAAGCGATTCGCAGCCAAAGTAAATCAGATAACGAAACGCTGCGTACGCAACTCGAAGCATTCAAAGCGCAAGTAAAAAGCCAGCAAGTCGCTAGCGAGTTTGACGAAGCGGCGTTCACGGCATCGTATCAGCAGTACCAAGATACCTTTGCCCAGTTAGCACTGCAAAAAGCGAAAACCCGCCACGCGATTTTTCAAGTATTGACGCCAGAGCAGCAAGCCAAATGGCAAGCGTTTCAGGAAAAGCGCAAAGCGAGACGCTCACACAATGACGGCTAGCTCATACTAAATGAGAAGATTTTTGACATTTTACTGTCGACCGGCTCACCGTTGTTCAGAGCCGGCTCAAAGCGCCACTGTTTAATGGCGCTGATAATCGCCGAGCGAAAATAACCGAGTTTACTCTGCTGCTCAAATTCAATATTGGTGACACGGCCAAACTCGTCAACGGTAAAGTTAACTTGTACGTCTAGCTCAATGCCTTTGCGCTTGGCGACCGAGGGATATCGAGGGTCTATCGCTGACATCAGCTTCGCAGGTTGCGTGCTAAAAATTGACTCTAATTGCTGGCGAGGAGCACTTTGATAGCGCTGCTCGAACAGGCTAACCTTCGATTCTGGCACGTCAAACAAATCTTGATGAACGCTTGCGCCAGTGCTGGCGATTTTATCTAAAACGTTATACTCACTCGCACTGCTGCGACTGTGCGTATAACTTTCACCTGCAATGCCCGCTGCTGGCTTTGCAATCGGCCCTGCATCAAGCGTTACGTTTGCTTCAAACTTACCTGTAGTATGATTTTGAGGCACACTGACTAAAGCAATTTCATTCTCTGTTTCACTCGTTAACGTTTCAGCAACAGACGGTGAGAGAGACTGGGAAATAGCCGTATTATTTTGTTCAGTGTTGGCTTGAGCAGCGAGTAACTCTTTTGCTTGTATGCGTGAGCTTTGCCAGCGATCAACATTTGGTTTGAGTAACTCATTAGTTGTCGCAATGCTTGCCTGCTCAGACTGATCATTAGCCGAAAATTCTTGTCTTGAATAACTACTTTCATTAGAAAATTGATCAATGCTGTTAATAGCAGCCGCTAGCGATGTATGTTCATAGCGCGGTATAGTGTTTAGCGCTATTGAATCCGAATTTAGGGCAGCATTCGATGGGTTATGGAGTTGTTCACCAGAGCGGTTGCTCATTTTCGATGACCAATTGGGAAACGCAAGCAGCTGCCCAGCAATCGAGCCCTGTTGCAGCCTTGATTCGTTGAAAGGGGATTCGCTGAAATAAGCCGCATTATGACTCAGCTGGTGCTCGTTATATTTGGTTATTTCCATCCCAGTTACATCAAACCAAGGCAAAGTCGCAACTTGCTTTGCGCCAAGTGTGAATAGCCCACTGACCACTACGAGTGCAGCGAGTAAACGCCCCGTTGATGGTTGGTGCGTACAAGAATGATCAACTAATCGCACGACTCGCGCTTTTAAGTCGCCGCCAGAGGCAGCCATTGCCATTGCCGGTATGCTGTCATGTCGATGATGTTGGCAAAGTGACGCGGTATCAGCTAGCGTGTGCGCATAGGCAACGGCATTACCGCATTGGGCAACGGCCATATCGTCAGTACAATATTCTCGTTCTTGTCGCATCTGCTTTGAAACCCAGCTAACGGCTGGATGAAAAAACAGTAAAATTTCAATCAAGGCTTGTAAAAAATTCACCAAATAATCATGACGTCGAATGTGAGCAAGCTCGTGCAGTAATAACATTTCGAGCTGGGTTTGATTGAGCCCCATCAACATTTGTGCAGGCATTAATACCACAGGTTTAAGCCAACCAATTGCCATTGGTACTTGTGTTTTAAGTGAGATCACTAAACGCGGCGTGCGTGGTAGCGCCATTTGTTTCACTAATTCATCAAAACGCGCTAATAGCTTAGGCTCCGTTGCTATGGTGTCGTAACGCGCGAGGCGACCAGTGGTTGTGACTTCAAACAACAGCTTGCATGTTAAAAATACGACGCAAGTGAGCCAAGCGAATGACAAAAGCGGGAGATAATCTAGGCTTTGACTATACCAAGTTATGCCGTGCTGATACTGCAACACATGCTGAAATTGGGCAATCGGCATCGTATTCGAAGCAGCAGCAAATGCGTTCGTCAGTGGCTGGTAAAAATAGCTGAACGTGATAAGAGGCAAGGCTAAGTTGACTAACATTGCCAGGCAAGTTAATCCATAGCGCACCCTTGAGCGGTGAAGCGCAATGACTGAAAGCGCCAATTTTAGTACGCCTGCAACCACTAAGCCTTGCCACAAAAAGTGCAGCAAAGTAAGCGTTAGCACTTGGGTTAGTGCTTGTAGTTCGGGGGTACTCGTTGCTAGTGCTAAAATCATGTTGCGTTAAAACTGCTTAGGTTTATGCCCAATGAATGTGCCCAATGATGAATAAGTCTTTTTTACTCAAGTCGTCATGACTTGATATGACGTCAACCGCAAAAGTGTGGTTCAATTCGTTTCACGAGAAGACAGCTATTCACCAACCGCAAGCGATTTTACTGCTAATTGTCAATCAAATCTAATTGCTTGTCGATTTGTGTACGGCTTCAATCGTCTTAGTCCTGCGCTTTACGTCAGAGAGCTTTGCGACAGCGCTTTAGTTTAGCCTTTTGTCCTATCACTTGTTGAAGTGTTTGCCTGTTGAACTAATTGCCTATTGAAGTGCCTGCATAGATCGATGCTAAACAGTTAGTTAATCCACACTAGGATAGAGCACTTAGTATAGTTAATGCTACTTATCCAATGTGTCTAATAGCTGGCGAATATCTTCGATTTCTTGCTTGCTAGTCGATTCGTTCAACGCACGCATCACAAGTTTTGATGTTGAACCGCCAAAGGCTTTGCTGATCAAATCGTGGATCAGTGATGACTGTGTTTGCGTCTCGCTGTTTGCTGCCGCGTATACGTGAGCACGATTACTTTCGTCGCGAATAACTAAGGCTTTCTCGTGCATGATCTGCAAAATTTTTAATACCGTTGTGTAACCGGTTTTTTGTCTTTCACTAACAGCTTCGTGTATCTGTCGAACCGTTGCTGGGCCT
The DNA here is from genome assembly GCF_003390335.1 of Thalassotalea euphylliae. Taxonomy (NCBI): domain Bacteria; kingdom Pseudomonadati; phylum Pseudomonadota; class Gammaproteobacteria; order Alteromonadales; family Colwelliaceae; genus Thalassotalea; species Thalassotalea euphylliae. The sequence continues at coordinate 4,503,069 of NZ_QUOU01000001.1, read as the reverse complement.
ATTTTCCATAACACGTTGAGTAACGTTAGCTCAGCTTCAGTCGGCTTGATGCTTGACTTATCTTTAGCCATGTAAACTTCCTTCCATTTTATAATTTTGCTCAATGACAAATGTATCGCAAATATTTATTTACGACATTAATCGTATCCTTTGCCGAATAAATGAGCAAATTATTTTATGAAATAGTGTTTATCGCCACTTCGTCTGTATCACTGATCGCTTGCAGGTGCTTTCGGCTTTGCTCTGGGTAGTTAGTGAAAATAGCGTCAACACCAATCTGTTGGCAGAATTCGATGTCTTGAGGGCGATCAACGGTGTAAACCCAAACTGCCAGGCCGCGTTGGTGGGCATCGTCGACAAGCTCTTGGCTCAGGCAGTCAATACATGGATTAATACTCTTAGCCCCTAGAAGCTGGGCTGCTTCGGCGAGATTATGTGGGATGTGAGCGATTAATGCACCAACGGCTAAATTGGGGCGTTGTTGCTTAATTATCGCTAAAAAGCAGTGATTAAACGACGAGATTAACAGCTGTGACCAAGTGCATAACCCTTGTGCTACCGCTTTTGCTAGCTCGGTAATTAAATGCTCGGCAATCTCAGTTAACTCGCTACTGTTTCCGCTTGAGATCTTTACTTCGATATTGAGCTGTGTTGCGTTAACCGGAGTATTAGATTGGTCTTGTGCGTGGATGATGGCGAGTGCTTGCGGCAGTTGCAGTATAGGTTCACCATCACGTGTCTGCAGGTTTTCGAGCGTTTCACTTGGTAGGCGTTGCAGTTGCCCTTGGCCATTGGTGGTGGTATCCACGTATACATCGTGCATCAGCCACCAGCCTGACGATTCAGCGTGGAACTGAATGTCTAATTCAATACCGTCAGCGTGCTGAGCTATCGCTTGTTCAAAGGCAATTTGGGTGTTTTCAGGGAATTCACCGCTGGCTCCTCGATGAGCAATAATTAGCATCGCTAACGTCCTGATCTTTAGTTTGGTTAATCTACGCTTGGTAAATCCAAGTTAAGCCGGGGGCTACTATTCCGCTGGCTCTGCTACTGTTTTAGTGACAACATCCGCATAGTGTTTGCCAAGGCGTGTTGTCATGCCTGAGTGCGCTTGACTATTGAACTCCACCATATTGGGCGAGAAGGTTGAAACAACCGTTGAGCCGAGCTTAAAGCGCCCCATTTCGTCGCCTTTTTTAAACTTAATTGCACCTGCGCCGTCGGCAGGGTACTGCCATCTAAAAATGTCCTTGCCAGCTGGTGGTGTGATCGTACCCGCCCAGGTGGTTTCGATACTGGCAACAATCGTCGCGCCCACTAGTACCATAGCAAGTGAGCCATGCGGTGTATCAAATATGGTTACCACACGCTCGTTACGGGCAAATAAATTAGGGACATTATTAGCGGTTAATGGGTTGACTGAAAATAGCTCGCCCGGCACGTAAATCATTTCGCGCAAGGTGGCGTCCATCGGCATGTGAATGCGATGGTAGTCTTTTGGTGCTAGGTAGATACAGCTGAATTTACCGTTTTGGAACGGGGCTGCCGTTTTTGAGTCACCACCTAATAGTGATTCTAGGCTGTAGTTAAAGCCTTTAGCTTGGATTAGCTGGCCTTGCTCAATGTCTCCTTGTTGGCTAATGGTGCCATCTACTGGGTAGCACAAGGTCATTGGGTTGTCGTCAATAGTGCGCGCACCGTCTTCTAACTCGCGGGTAAAGAAGTCGTTAAACGTGGCAAAATCTTCTGGGCGCTTTAATTTGGCCTCATCCATGTTAATGTCGTAAGCCTTGATAAAGTGCTTAATTGCCTGCGTAGTGAACCAGCCCGCTTCAGCGGCGGCAAATTTACCTACCAAGCGCGAAATGCCATGCTTGGGCAATAGGTATTGAAAGGCAATTTTGATTTTGTCTATCACTGAGTTTTCCTCGTTACTTCTTGTTTGTTCGTTTTTAAATGGCTTAGCTTAATCTTTAAAACGCGTGGTTAAGGTATTGCTCGATAGGCTCTCGACAATACGTTGAAAGCTCGCCAACCGCTCTGGGTGGATATCACCATCTTGTACCGCCGCAATAAGCGCGCAACCTGGGTCGTTAACGTGTTTACAATCACGGAATTTACACGTGCCTAAGTAATCGTCAAATTCAATAAAGCCGTCGGCCACTTGCTCTGGGCTTAAATGCCACAAACCAAATTCGCGTATACCTGGCGAGTCAATTAGGTCGCCACCTTGTTCGAAATGATATAAACGCGCCACCGTTGTGGTGTGTTGCCCCAATCCTGAGTTTTCAGACACTTGTTTCGTTAATAAACCAAGTTCAGGCATTAAAGTATTCACGAGAGTCGATTTTCCGACCCCAGATTGACCGACAAAAATACTGGTTTCGTCCGCCAATTGTGCTCTTAATTCATCAATACCACTACCAGATTCGCTACTGGCGTATAGTACTTGGTAACCAATATCGCGATAAATATCGAGTTGTTCTTCAACGATTTCAGCCAAGTCTTCGTCGATCAAGTCCGCTTTGTTCATCAAAATTACTGGCTTAATGCCAGTTTGCACGCAAGCAACAATATAGCGATCGATAATGTCAGGGTTAAAGGCCGGTAGTACGGTAGTGACAATAATGATTTGGCTAATGTTGGCTGCGACAGGTTTTAAGCCATCGTAAACATCAGGGCGACTTAACGCCGAACTGCGTTCGTGAACCGCTTCAATCACACCAGAAACTGTATGCTCAGACGACTTGCCTTGGCGAAACATTACCTTGTCGCCACAAACCAGTGAATCTACGCCGCGGCGGATGTTACAGCGAAAAGTGTTGCCCTCGGCATTTTCAATATCGGCATGTTGGCCAAAACGGCTGATCACAACCCCTTGCTCTGGCGCTCCCAACTCTTCGTCTTGCCATTGAATTTCTTCCGCTTTGTTGCGAAGCTTTTTAGCTTGATTCGCTCGAATTCGGCGCGCTTGCCCTTTGGTCAGTTTTTTTGCTTTTGCCACGTTAGTTCGCTGTTCGTAAAGCCATGATGTATTTATCAGCTTTTCAATATCGTTAATTGTCACGT